>DAIMZG010000017.1:0-19093 GCA_036734065.1 Catalimonadaceae bacterium | reverse complement strand
GCTTTTCGTTTTTCTGGTATTCCTTCAGGCTCATGTTGTTGCCGCGCTTGGCCACCTCGCCCCGTTTGTTGTAGTGGATCACGCCCAGGTTGTAGAGCGCATCGTAGTTGTCGGGATCAGACTTGAGCACCAATTCGTAGGTCGTTTTGGCCTTCTGGCCAGCTTTTTCCCGCTCCTCTTTGCTCAGGTCGCTGTTGCTGCTTTCGTTGTCGTAGAGCGTGGCCAAAACCAGCGCTAGCGCCGTGTTTTCCGGGTCATTCGCTACGGCCGATTCAATCTTGCCCTTCAGTTCGTCGGAACGTCCCAGGTCTTGGTACAACTGAATCTCGTCTATGACCAGGTCTTTGTTGTCGGGATATTTCTGGCGGGCTTCTTCCACAATGCGCAGGGCGCGCTCCTTGTCTTCGTCCACCGCCCGGGCCACGTAGATCAGCTGGCGGTACAACACCGGGTCGTCGGCCCCAAACTCAATAAGCTTCTCGTTGGCTTCGCGCATGGCCTGGTAATCTTCGGCCTGAGAAGCATACACGGCCAAATTGCGGTAGATGTTGGTGTCTTGGGGCGTAATCTCGCGGGCCTGCTGCGCCAAGGCAATGGCCCGTTTGTAGTTGCCTTCGTTGTAGGCATCCACCGAATTGGCGAAAATAAGGTTGGCTGCTACGGGCAGTTGCGCTTCCGAATCCTTGTAATACTGCCGCCGCTTGACGTCCAACTCCATGGCCCGCTGAAACGATTCGTAGGCCACCGTACCAGCACTGTCGCCGCCCAGTTTGCGGTAGTTGTCGAGTGGGCTTTGTGCTAGATTTACATAGATCATGCCCCGGTTGTACCAGGTCTTGGGCTTGTCGCCCGTTTTTTCGTGGCGAACGGCCTTGTCAATGTTTTCCTTGGCTTCGTCGAGCTTGCCGTTTTGCAAGCTCAGGATGGCATTGGTCACAGCGTTGTTCTGGGCGCTGGCGGCCGTGGCCAGTCCCAGCGACAGCCCTACTCCGCAGGCCAATTTGAAAATAGGATGCATAGGTGATTTCGGGTTGGTGAAAAAGATTAGGAAAGATCAGACGCGTCTTCGTCCGGGTGCGACTGCCCGTTGGCCACGGGGGGCACCAACAACCCGGAGGCCGCTTCGCCCTCGTTATCTACGCTGACTACTTCGCCGGAGATACGGGCCAGCGACGATATCTGGTCATCGGTGTTGAGGCGAATCAGGCGTACGCCCTGCGTAGCCCGGCCCATCAGCCGCAGCGAAGCCACGGGCGTACGGATCACGATGCCCGACCGGTTGATGATCATCAGCTCGTCGCCATCTCTTACTTCCTTGATGGCCACCAGCGGCCCGGTTTTTTCGGTGACATTCAGCGTACGTACGCCTTTGCCGCCACGCTTCGTGACGCGGTACTCTTCTACGAGCGAACGTTTGCCGTACCCATTTTCCGACAGCACCAGCAGGTGCGTCTGCGGGTCTTCGAGGCAGACCACGCCCACCACCCGGTCGTCGTCGCCTTCCAGCGTCACGCCGCGCACGCCCGTAGCCAATCGGCCCATGGGACGCACCTCCGACTCGGGAAAGCGCACTGCCCGGCCCATCCGCTTGGCGATCATCACCTCGCTCTGGCCCGAGGTAAGCTTGACGTCCAGCAGGCGATCGCCCTCCACCACCGTGATGGCATTGATACCATTTTGTCGCGGCCGCGAGTAGGCCTCAAGCATCGTTTTCTTGATCGTACCGTTTTCGGTACACATAAACAAATAGTGGTTGTTGATGTAGTCGGCGTCGCTCAGGGTCGGCACGTTGATCACCGCCCGGACCGTATCGCCCGGCTCGATGTTGATCAGGTTTTGGATGGCCCTCCCCTGCGCCGTTTTACTCCCCTCCGGAATCTCGTACACCTTTATCCAGAACACCTTGCCGAATTGGGTAAACAGCAACAAGTAGTTGTGCGCCGAGGCGATGAACAGGTGTTCGGTGAAGTCGCCGTCGCGCGTGGAGACACCCCGCGACCCGATGCCGCCCCGGCTCTGCGAGCGGTATTCGGTCAGCGGCGTGCGTTTGATGTAGCCGGAGTGCGAAATGGTGATCACCATGTCTTCGTCGGCGATCATGTCTTCGACGGTCAGGTCGTCGGCAGCGTGTACCACCTTGGTGCGCCGCGCGTCGCCGTACCGCTCTTTCATGTCGAGCAGTTCGGTCTTGATAATCTCCATCCGCAACCCTTCGTCGGCCAGCACGCTCTGGTAGTAGTCAATCTGGCGGGATATCTCGTCGTATTCGGCCTGAATCTTGTCGCGCTCCAGGCCCGTCAGGCGTTGCAGGCGCAAGTCCAGAATGGCCCGGGCTTGTATCTCTGATAAGTCAAAACGGCTAATCAGTCCGTTGCGCGCCGTTTCGGGATCGCGGGCTTCCCGGATGAGCTGAATAACCTCGTCGAGGTGGTCGAGGGCAATGAGCAAGCCGGACAGCACGTGGGCCCGCTTTTCGGCTTCGCGCAGTTCGTAGCGCGTGCGGCGCACCACCACTTCGTGGCGGTGATCCACAAAGTGGCGGATCAGGTCGCGCAAGGCCAGCGTCATGGGCCGGCCCTTCACCAGGGCGACGTTGTTGATGTTGAAGGCCGTCTGGAGCTGCGAATACTTGTAGAGGGTATTGAGGACGATGTTGGGGATGGCATCGCGCTTGAGGTCGAAGACAATGCGCAGGCCGTCGCGGTCCGACTCGTCGCGCAGGTCGGTGATTCCCTCAATCTTTTTATCGTTGACCAGTTGGGCGATCTTCTCGATCATCGCCGCCTTGTTGACCATGTAAGGAATGGCCGTAATGATGATCTGGTCGCGGCCGCTGGGCATCTTTTCAAACACGGCGTCGGCCCGCAGCACCACGCGGCCACGGCCCGTTTCGAAGGCCGCGCGTACGCCCTGCATGCCGTAGATAGTGGCTCCGGTCGGAAAGTCCGGCGCCGTAATGTGTTGCATGAGCTCGGCCGTGGTGATCTCCCGGTTGTCAATGTAGGCCACAATGCCGTCCACCACTTCGCTGAGGTTGTGCGGGGCCATGTTGGTGGCCATCCCGACGGCAATCCCCGACGAGCCGTTGATGAGCAGGCCCGGCAGTTTGGCCGGCAACACGACGGGCTCTTCGAGCGAGTCGTCGAAGTTAGGTTGGAAATCAACGGTTTCCTTGTTGATGTCGGCCAGCATTTCTTCGGCCGTACGCTGCAGGCGGGCTTCGGTATAGCGCATGGCCGCCGGCGAGTCGCCGTCCACGGAGCCGAAGTTACCCTGACCGTCCACGAGCGGGTAGCGCAACGACCAGGGTTGGGCCATCCGCACCATGGCGTCGTAGACCGACGAGTCGCCGTGCGGGTGGTACTTACCCAGCACCTCCCCCACGATACGGGCCGATTTTTTATAGGACTTGTTATGGGTAATACCCAGTTCGGTCATGCCGAACAGTACGCGGCGGTGCACGGGTTTGAGGCCATCGCGCACGTCGGGCAAGGCTCGGGAGACAATCACGGACATGGAGTAGTCAATGTACGCGCCGCGCATCTCCTCCTCTATGTTGATAGGAATTATATTATGGTCTTCTGCCATGTGTAATAAAAAAGGGGCATTCGTTCAAAAGTGCAATTTAAGCAAAAAGCCGGGATCGGCCGCAGGGCCCTCCTGCGGATTTGCGGGTTGCCGGGTAGCTACCGTTTGCGGTGCAGCTTGGTATCCGGATTTTTGGTGGCCGGGTCATGGCGGATGCCGCGCTTTTGTCCGATGCGCGGATGCTGGTTGGGCTTCCAGAAAGGTTCGCCCCGGAATTCCTTGCCTTCGTGGCTGTGGATCATCTCGGTCTGACACCCCGGAACCCGGCAGCGGGGGGGCTTGAAAGTAAAACACGCCGACAGCAGTCCGGCGCAGGCCAGCAGCAATGCCCACTGGGCAAGCCCACGGAATAAGATTTGTGCAGAAAAATACCTCAAGCGCAAAATTGGTTTGGCTGGCTGTGCGCAAAGAACGCGATTTAGGAGGAAAAATTTCACGCCCGCACCCGTGTGCCCACGTGACGCTTATTCCAGCGAACGTACCAATTTGAGTTGCGCCCGTAAATTGTGCACCTGCGCTTCGGCTGCCTCAATTTTTTTCCCGAAGTCGGCCCGCAGTTCGTCGGCCTTTTTCGAATTGGCAAAGAAGGCCAGGTTGTTTTTCCACAAGCTGATGTCGTCTTCCAGGCGCTGGATTTGCTGCCGCAACTGGCTCTCTTTGTGGCGCAATGCCTGACTGTCGCCTCCCTCCTTGCCGGCTTGGCGTACGCCCGACAGTTGCAATTCGATCAGGACGCGGGCCTTGTCGGCATCGGCCACGTCGGCCGATGCTTGCACGCAGCGCGCCAAGGCATCGTCCCAGCGGCGTTGCAAGGCTGTCGCCTGGTCGCGCGTGGCCGAGCCCGCCCCGGCCCACTGGGCCAGCAGGGCCTCCAACTGCGCGGCGTTGCCCTGGCCTGCATCGGCTAGTTTTTCCAGTTCGGCGCACAGTTGTTGTTTGCGTTGCAGGCTGTCTTCCTGCGCCCGGTCGGCCGCTGCGAAGTGGTCGCGCCGCCGCCGGAAAAAACCATCTACCGCCTTCTTGAAGCGTTTGTTGAGGGCGTCGCGCTTCTTGATCGGCACGGGGCCGATTTCGCGCCAAGATTGCTGTAGGGCCTTGAGTTTGTCGCCCGTGGCGCGCCATTCGTCGCTGGTGCTCAGGGCCTCGGCCTGCTGGCAGAGGGCTTCTTTGGCTTGTAGGTTGCCTTCCCGCTCTTGTTCCAGGGTTTTGAAGAACTGACTTTTGCGGGCGAAGAATTCTTTGAAAGCGTCCCAGAACTGACGGGAAACGGCCTGTGCCACCTTACGGGGCAGCGGGCCCACGCCTTTCCACTCTTCTTCGAGGGCCTTGAGCGCCTGCGTCTGCGCATTCCACTCGTCAATCCGGTCCGATTCGAACGTGCCGAAGGCCTGCGCCCGGGCTACGAGTTCTTGCTTGACTTGCAGGTTTTGTTCTTCCTGCTGGCGCACCTGGGCCACAAAAGCCCGGTGGCGGTCGTGAATTTGGTCAGATAACGCCTTGAACGTCTGCCAGAGCGTTTCCTGCGCTTCGCGCGGCACGGGGCCAATTTCTTTGTAGGTATCGTGCAGTTCGTGCAATTGGCCGACGGCCTCGGTGGTCGAGTCGAGCGCAAGCAACTGCTGGGCTTTGTCCACAAGTTCTTGCTTGGCTTCGAGGTTCTTGCGCCGATCAAGCTCCTTGAGTTCGAAGTAAATGCTGCGCTGGTCGTAGTAACGATCCATCAGCACGTGGTAAGAGGCGTAGAGGTCGCGGGCGGCCGCACCGGGCACCGCGCCCGCCTCGCGCCACTGCTGCTGAATGCGCTTGATGGCCGCTTGGCTGTCTTTGGTTTCTTCGGCCTCTACCAGGGTGCGCAGTTCTTCGAGCAACTGCTGCTTGTGTTGCAGATTTTTGTCGCGGTCTTGCTCCTGCTGGCGGCGTTGGGCGCGTTGCTGTTGCTGCCACTGCGCCAAATGCTGGCGGAAACGCTCGGTAAGTTCATCGTCTTTGAAAACGAAATCGGCCGCCGCCGCCGCGCCTTCCGAGGCCGTGAAAGCTTCGAGGGCTTGCGTGCGCGCCTGGGCCACGTGCGCCTCAAACGCCTGCGCAATGGCCCGGATGGTCCGGCCGGCAGTGGGGTCGGCGGCTTGCAGGTGCTTCCAAAGGGCCTCGCGGCTCCATTCGGTGTAGTCCTCCACTTCGTCGGTATCGGCCGGGTCGTGGTCATTCTCTTCGCCCGTTTCCTCGGTGTCGGGCCCGGTGTCCGGATGCGCGGCGGACGGGGCGTCGGCGGCTACATCAGGTTCCGGGCTGATAGCGTCCTGATCCTGATCCGGCGGTGCCGTACGCACCTGGCTTTCGGTGCCGGAGGTGGGTGTGGTTTCCTGATCCGCAGTCGGTTGGGTGGTGGCTGTCTTCTCCGTGGTCATGGCGTGTGAATTTTGTCCCCAAGGATTTCAAAAGTAGTCTTTTGTGCAGACAACTCACAACAGTACGGGCATCCCGTCTGTAGCCTACTGGCTGAGCCACGGGTTAATTTAGGCGCGGATCAATGGGATAGTTGGCCATCATCCGGTAGCGGCCGCCCATCGTGCGGAGCACTTCGCGCCAGAGGGCCTCGGCGGGGGTTTCCCAGAGCAGATCGTCGGGCACTTGGGCGACAATCCAGGCCTGCCGCCGGAGCTCATCGTGGAGTTGGCGAGGCGCCCAGCCGGCGTAGCCCGCAAAGAAACGTACCTCCGTGGGGGCCACCTCTTCGTAAAGTACCCGTTGCTGTACCTGGTCGAAGGCCCCTCCCCAGAAGGTGCCCTTCGTAACGCGGGTGCTGTCGGCAACCCGGTTGCCCAGTCGGTGTACGAAATGAATGGACTGGGTCTCGACGGGCCCGCCCACGTAGAGGGAATGCTGCCGGGCGGCGGCCGTGAGGTCGAATCCGTCCACGGCGTTGTGGAGGGAAACGTCCGATTTTTTGTTGAGGACAAACCCTACTGACCCGTCGCGGTTATGTTCGCACAGCAAAATAACGGTGCGCTCGAAGTTGGCATCTTCCAGAAAGGGTTCGGAAAGGAGCAATTGCCCTTTGGTAACTTTCATACGATTGTAGCTTGATTTGCGCAGCAACTATCTTGCCATCATACAATGATGTGTTGATCTGTCCGTTTAGCGGAAATATTTAAAATTAAACACTTATGTCCATTCCTCTGGCTGATATCCGTAAAGAATATACGCGGGAAGCCCTCGATGAGGGTTCAGTTGCGGCCAATCCTTTTCAGCAATTTGATCGCTGGCTGCAAGGCGCCTTGCGTGCCGAAATTCCCGAGCCTACGGCCATGACGCTGGCCACGGTCAACGAGGCCGGACAACCTTCGGCCCGTGTGGTGCTGCTCAAGGGTGTCAGTGACCAGCAATTCGTTTTCTATACCAACTACGAGAGCCGCAAAGGTCAGGAACTACTGGCCCAGCCCCGGGCAGCCCTGGTTTTTTTCTGGCCCGAATTGGAACGCCAGGTGCGTATCGAAGGCACGGTGTACCCAGTAGCCGCCGAGGTGTCGGACGCCTACTTTGCTTCGCGGCCCCGCGGGAGTCAGATTGGCGCGTGGGTGTCGCCCCAGAGTCAGCCCATTGCCGATCGGTCTGAGTTGTCCGCGCGGGAAACCGCGCTTTTGCAGCGCTTCGACCAACAACTCGTGCCGCGGCCCGCACATTGGGGAGGATTTGGTCTCACGCCTGCGTATTTCGAGTTTTGGCAAGGTCGCCCGAGTCGTTTGCACGACCGCTTGGTCTATCAGCAAGCAGCAGAATCATGGACTTTGACACGCATTGCGCCTTAAGCTTTTATTAATTAGACAAAAAATTAACATAGATTAAATTTTTACAAAACAACGTATTTGTCCAAAGCCCTGCTTTTCGTTGCTAACCAACCCCTTGCCCAAGTGCCGCCGACGGATGCCTACGCAACGCTCGTACGCGAGCGCGTGCAAACTTGGCAAGACGGCCGGGATTTCGAGCTGACCACCTCGGGCTCGACGGGCACGCCCAAGATCGTACGCCTGCGCCGCCCGCAGATTGAGGCCAGCATCCGGGCCACGCAACAGGCCCTCGACCTCCGGGCGGGCGACCGCGCCCTCGTGGTGCTCGACGTGCGCTACGTGGGCGGCCTGATGATGCTGTTGCGCGCATTGGCCCTCGATCTCGAGGCGTGGATCTACCCACCCCAAAGCCAGCCGCTGGCCGAGATCCCCCCCCACTCTGCCTTTGACTTTGCCGCCATGGTGCCTTTGCAAGTACAAACCCTGACGCCCGCCCAGCTGACTTTCCGGAAGGGATTGCTCATCGGCGGGGCGCCCGTTTCGCCCGCCCTGGCCACGCACCTGCAAGCCGTGGCCACGCCTGTGTACGAGACCTACGGCATGACCGAAACGGTGTCGCACGTGGCGCTGCGCCGCCTCAACGGAACCGAAAAAACTGACTATTTCCGGGGACTGCCCGGCGTGACCTTCGGGCTTGATCCGGAAGGCTGTTTGCGGTTGCGGTCGCCCGTCACGGCGGGCCAGTGGCTACAGACCCGCGACAGGGCTGAACTGCTCGCGCCCGACGCATTCCGCTGGCTGGGCCGGGCCGACCGCACCCTCAACTCGGGAGGAATCAAGGTGCAGCCCGAGCGCGTCGAGGCCCAATTGGCACCCCTCTGGCAAGAATGGCAACTCCGGTCGCGATACTTTGTGGCCGGCACCGCCGACCCGGCGCTGGGAACACAAGTCACCTTATTTATAGAAGGCGCCTTACCCCCCGAGTGGCCCGTCGCCCGTTTGCAAGCAGCACTCCGCCAGCACTTGCCGCGCTTCGAAGCACCCCGGCGAATTGTTTGCCTGCCCCACTTTGTACTGACCGCCTCGGGCAAGGTAGATCAGCGGACTACCCTCCGAACGCACCAAGCACGCTTGTAGCGGAAAAGCTCTCAGTACAGCCCCTCTGATTACTAAAAGTTATTCAAAACCACTACCTTAGCCGGAAGGGTATAGCCAGCATATGGCCAAAAAAAGTCCTTGCTTATAGTCACTGATGGTTATGCACAACTAGTTTTACTATGCAAAAGCCGAAGGTAGATACTCCATTGCTGGTACAAGGGCAGCAACAGCTCCATATATTCGACAATTTCCCCCAATTGGTCTATGTGTTCGATCTGCAGGAGGGCAAGGTCACTTACTTCAATCGGCAAGTCAGTGACATTCTTGGGTACCCATCTGCTGCGTCAGAAAACCAGCAGATAGACTTTTCCAACGCGCTGATACACCCCCAAGACCGGGATGCCTTCATGCGCCGCCGGACGCACTTGTTGCGGGAGCCCTCGCAGGACGTCGGCGACCAGCAGGAAGAAATCAGGCTGCGCCACCAAAAGGGGCACTACCAATATTTCCTCTGCAAAGAGCTGATTTTTC
This sequence comes from Catalimonadaceae bacterium, assembly GCA_036734065.1. Taxonomy (GTDB): domain Bacteria; phylum Bacteroidota; class Bacteroidia; order Cytophagales; family Flexibacteraceae; genus DAIMZG01. The sequence continues at coordinate 10,088 of DAIMZG010000017.1, read as the reverse complement.
AGCAGACCCCCGCCGGCGAGATTCGTTCGCTGTTGGGCATCGCCACGCACATCACGCAGCAAAAGCAAAGCGATCTGGCCTTGGCAGCCATCGAACGGGGCTACCACCACGTCATTCGCAAGGCGCGGGTGGGCGTCTGCATCACCGACGAAAATGGCTTTTTTGAATACGCCAATCCCATCTACTGCGACATCCACGGCTATTCCCTCGAAGAGCTCATGGGCCAATCATTTACCATGCTGGCCCCTACGCCCGAACGGGTGCCGATCTGGCAGGAAATGCACGACGACTTTATCGGCGGCGACGATGAAATCGCTGGCGAATGGATTGTCAAGGCCAAGGATGGCTCGCTGCGGATTGTCACTACCGATGCTTCCTTGTTTGAAGACAAAGACGGTCGGCGCAAAAAATTCACCTTCGCACGGGACGTAACGGCCTATCGCGATGACGAACAGGCGCTTGAGCACGTCCTTGCCCGCTACGCAGCTTTAATCAGCCTGCCCAACTTTGGCGTGTGCTTTTTCAATGCGAACAGCCTACAAGTTCGGGAAGTGAACGAAACTCTTCTTTCATTTTTGGGGATATCTCGCGAGGAAATGCTGGGCCTGCGCCTCCCCGATCTGGTGGATGATGACACCAACCTGGACGACCTGCGCCGCTCCGACATCCAAGAGCAAGGTACGTGGGTTCCCTTTCCGGGCATTACCCTGCGCACCCAAGCACAACGCGCCCGTCTGCAGGCGGTTTTTCGGATGGTGAATACCCCCAACGAGGCGCTGGTCTGCGGGATATTTTCCCTTCCCCAGTAGCGCCGAGCCAGGCGCCTACTGCGCGGCGCGGCTGTGGAAGGCCAGCAAAGGCACGTTGGTTTTGTAGGCCATTTCGCGGGTTACGCTCCCGCCAAACAAACGGGAGAAGAAATCGTGCCGCCGGGGCATCATCGCCAGCATGTCCATCTGGTGTTCTTCTACGTAGGCTTGGATGCCGTCGTCCACGTCGTTGTCCACCACCATGTGGTAGGAATGAGGCACCCCCAAAAGCGCTTGGGCAAGGAGTTGCTGCGGTGGCCGCGTAATGTTTTTCACGTCGGTTTCAACCTTGAGGATGTGCACATTGGCCCCGAGGGCTTGGGCCAGCGTAACCAGCGGGCGCAGGATATCGGCCGTCTGGAGTTCGCCCAAGTCGCTGGCGAAGAGAATCTTGCGGATAGGGGCCAGCGTGGCCCGGGCCGGTACGGCCACCACCGGACAATCCACCCGGTCTATGATAGCTGCCGCATTGCTACCCAACATCTTGCCCAAACCACTGGCGCCCTGCGTACCGAGCACTACCAGATCCACGTCCTCGGCCTCGACCTTGCGGGCCACCATGTCGGTCATCAAACCCATTTCTACCTCCGTCCGGTGCGGCACGCCGTCCCAATCGAAGCGCGCGGCCAGCTCCTGCATTTCTTCTTCGGCGTTGCGTTGCAGTTGTTCGCCCAGGCGCCCCATGCCCAGCGAGGCGTGCGGATTGGAGGGCACGTGGCAAGCGTGATAAAGACACAACTGGGCGTCGGTGGCCTTGGCCAGCATGGCGGCGTAGCGCAGCGCCAGTTCGGCGCACGCGGAGAAGTCGGTAGGTACCAGAATTTGTTTGATGGCGCGCATGGCGGAGAGGGTTAAGCGTACGGCCAAATTTGGAAAGAGAATTTGGTATGCGCAAACCCCACGTGGCTTACCCCGGCGGCTCGTTCTTCAGGGGATCAGTACGGACTGGCGCAGGGGCTTACGACAGTATGTGCCGAGCTGGCGCATCAGTTCGCGCGGGGTGATGGGCTTGGTAATGTAGGCCGTCGCACCGGCAGCAAAGGCTCGCTGTTGGCATTCGGGTTCGGCGCGCGCGGTCAGAAACACGATGGGCACGTGCCGCAGCAACGGGGCGCGCCGTAGGGCCCGGCACGTCTGGTCGCCGTCGGTTTCGGGGAGGGTAAAGTCGAGCAGAATCAAGTCCGGACGGAAGCGCCGGGCCTCGCTAAGTGCCTGATAATGATCACCGACGGGGCAAACCTGGTAGCCACGCTGCTGGAAGTAGTACTGAAGGAGTTCGCGCACGTCTTCTTCGTCGTCAACTAGCAGGATGCGCGGCGGGTCGAAATCCATACAAGCGAGGTGGTCTGGCTTGCGCCAAAGGTAAGCAAAAAAAGGCTTTGACCTTACGCGGGCGTCCGCCAAAAAGACCGTATAAAACCCGGTTATCTTAAAACCATCTTCACGCACTATTAACAAATTGTGCCGACAGCAGCGATAAACATATTATGGCCATAACTTAGGCGTAACATTGGGGTCATGTTGGCGGCGTAGCTTAGCGGGACATAAACCGAGGCCTTTGAGATCGTATTACCGCACCATCGTATTGTCCGACCTGCACTTGGGCACGGCCGGCTCGCAAGCCAAAGAGGTCGTCAAGTTTCTGAAAGCCCACCGCTGCGATACCCTGATCCTGAACGGCGACATTGTGGATGGCTGGCAACTCCGCCGCTACGGGGCCTGGAAAAAGAAGCACACCCGCGTGATCCGGACCGTGCTCAAGATGATCGAGAAAGACAGCACCCGCGTGATCTACATCCGGGGCAACCACGACGATTTTCTGGATCAGGTACTGCCCATGCGCGTAGGCAAGTTTATCACCATCCGGCGCGACTACACTTTGCAGTCGGGCGGCAAGCGGTACTACGTCACGCACGGCGATATTTTCGACTCAGTCACGACCCAGTTGCGCTGGGTGGCCCAGTTGGGCGATATCGGCTACACTTTTCTGTTGTGGCTCAACAAGCACTATAACCGCCGCCGCGAACGGCAGGGCCTCCCCTACTATTCGCTCTCCCAGGTGGTAAAAAACCGCGTCAAACGAGCGGTTTCTTACATCTCTGACTTCGAGCACGAGCTGGCCCGGCTGGCCCGGGTACAGCAATGCGACGGCATCATTTGCGGGCACATCCACCAGCCGGCCAACAAAATGATCGAGGGCATTCACTACCTCAACGCGGGCGACTGGGTAGAATCGCTCACGGCCCTGGCCGAAACCCACGAAGGCATCTGGGAACTGCTCTACCACCACCCCGAAAGTCATTCGTCGCTTGCTCCGTTGTCCAGCGCCGCGCCGCCCGCGCCTTCGGCATTGCGTGCTTCGGACGCGTCAGCCTCCTGATCATCCGCGTTTTTCTGCGGCACCGGTCTTGTTTCTCCGCCGGAAAATGATTCGCGTGGGCACGGGCCGGATTTGCCAGGGGACTTTATAATCTCAGAAATTAAAGCCTATATTTGTGGAACATCCGACCCAAAAAACTGTGGAACATTCGTTGGTGGCCCGTCCTTGCCCGCCAGCGCCCCTCTGTTTTATTCGATCTGGCTGATGCTGGCCTTTGTATCTACCCTTCGCTTCGTACGCTATCGGTCCACATTTGACGCTTGATGTACCCCATGAGCAAAATTATCGCGATTGCCAACCAGAAAGGCGGCGTCGGCAAAACCACGACCGCTATCAATCTGGCCGCTTCGCTGGCCGCCCTCGAGTTCCGGACGCTGCTGGTGGACGCCGATCCGCAGGCCAACACGACCTCCGGACTGGGCAACAACCCCAAAGACATCGAGAACAGCATTTATGAGTGCATGGTGGACGGGCTCGATGCCCATTCGCTCATCCTCAAGTCTGATATTCAGTACCTGGATTTGCTGCCCTCGCACATTAACCTGGTGGGGGCCGAAGTGGAGATGATCAACCTGCCCAACCGGGAGGGGAAGATGAAGGAAGTGTTGCAGGCCGTGTACAAAGAATACGATTTTGTGCTCATTGACTGCTCGCCCTCGCTGGGGCTGATCACCATCAACGCCCTGACGGCGGCCCACTCGGTGATTGTGCCCGTGCAGTGCGAATATTTTGCCCTCGAAGGGCTGGGCAAATTGCTCAATACCATCAAGATTATTCAGGCGCGCCTCAACCGCGACCTGGCCATCGAGGGCATCCTGCTTACGATGTACGATACCCGCCTGCGCCTCTCCAACCAAGTAGTAGATGAAGTCAAACTGCACTTCCAGTCTATGGTCTTCGATACGATCATCCCCCGCAACATCCGCCTGAGCGAGTCGCCCAGTTTCGGCATACCGGCCATTGCCCACGACGCCAACAGCAAAGGCTCGATCAGCTATATGAACCTGGCCCGGGAGATTCTGGAGAAGAATGGCAAAGACATGAGTAAAGTGAAGGTTCAATGATGAGCGACGACAAGAACATCAAGAAACGTAAAAACGCCCTCGGACGTGGTCTTGGCGCCCTGCTGCACGACTCCACCTCCTCGCGCGGCGGCGACGAGCACGACCGCACCGCGGCCGATATCGGCGCGGTGAGCGCCATGCGAGAGATCTCGATGGAGGCCATCGAGGCCAATCCGTTTCAGCCCCGCAAAGACTTCGACGAAGCATCGCTCGAAGAACTGGCCGAATCCATTCGTTCGCAGGGCCTCATTCAGCCCGTTACGGTACGCCAGCTCAACAGCCACCAGTACCAACTCATCGCGGGCGAGCGGCGCTGGCGGGCTTCGCAGCGGGCCGGGCTGACCACCATCCCGGCCTACGTACGTGCGGCCGACGACCAGCAAATGCTGGAAATGGCGCTTATCGAGAACATTCAGCGCGAAAACCTCAATGCCATCGAGATTGCCCTCAGCTACCAGCGCCTCATCACCGAGTGCCAACTCAAGCAGGAAGAGCTGGGCGAGCGGGTGGGCAAAAAGCGCTCGACGGTCAACAACTACATCCGGTTGCTGCGCTTGCCCCCCCAGATTCAGGCCGGCATCCGCGACGAGCACATCAGCATGGGCCACGCCCGGGCGCTGATCAACATCGAAACGGTGGACACGCAACTCGACATCTACAACCGCATCCTCGGAGAAGAGCTCTCGGTGCGCCGTGTCGAAGAGATTGTCCGCGACCTAGGGCGGCCTACGCCTTTGCAACGCAAAGACAAAGTGCCCCCCGCGCCGCCCGCCGAACTCAAACACCTGCAAACGCGCCTCACCTCCCACTTTGGCACCAAGGTGCTCATCAAAACCAACGATCGCCACACACGCGGCGAGATCAAAATTTCGTTCTTGTCCGAAGATGACCTCAGCCGCATCCTGGAACTTCTGAAGCTTTGATCTATGGCGTACCCGTACGGGTGGTGGCTCTGCGGCCTTTGGCTGCTGCTGGTGCCCCTGCTGGGCAGGGCGCAGGTGACGCCCGTGCCCCCCGACTCGACGCAACAACTGCCGCCGCCCCTGCCCGATTCGCTTTCGCCGCCCGCCCCGCCGCAGGTGGCTCCGCCCCGTCCGGAGCTTGACCAAGTGCCCACGTTCGTGTCCCGCTCGCGCCTGGAACCCCGGCGGGCGGCCATGCTGGCCGTCGCTTTTCCGGGCGGTGGGCAAATCTATAACCGCAAATACTGGAAGCTGCCCATCCTCTACGGGGCGGTGGCTTCGCTGGTGTACGCCCTAGATTTCAACACCACGCAGTTTGTGGCCTACCGTGATGCGTTCATTTTCCGCAACGACGACGACCCCACCACCACCGATGCCTTTCCGCGCCTCAACGACCGGCAATTGCAACGACAGCGCGACTTTTACCGCCGCAACCGCGACCTGACCGTGATCCTTTGCGCAGCCACCTACGCCATCAGCATCATAGACGCCCTGGTAGATGCCCACCTGGCCGAATTTAACATCAACGACGACCTGGGCTTGCGGGTGCGACCGCACTGGCAACCCGACCTCCATGCGCCCGGCCAGTACCAAACCGGCCTGACGGCCACTTTTACTTTTAAATAACTGACGCCATGAACATCGCACTTATGGGCTACGGTCGTATGGGACAAGCCATTGCCCCCATTGCCGAGCAGCGCGGCCACCAAATAGTAGCCATTGCCCACGACGCTGCCACAAGGGACACCCTGCTGGCCGCCCACCCCGACGTGGTCATTGAGTTTACCCAGCCGGACGCCGCCTTCGACAACCTGGCTTTTTGCGTGCAAAATGGGCTACCCGTAGTGTCGGGTACCACGGGCTGGCTGGCCCGGCGTCCGGAGCTGGAAGCCCTCTGCCAGCAACACGAAGGCGCTTTTTTCTACGCCAGCAACTTTAGCCTGGGCGTCAACCTGTTTTTTAGGCTCAACCGCCAGTTGGCCGCGCTGATGCGCCCTTATCCGGACTACGAAGTGGCCCTGGAAGAAATTCACCACCGGGGCAAAGTAGATGCGCCCAGCGGAACGGCCATCACCCTGGCCGAGGGCATTCTGGCCGTGCACCCCCGCAAGCAACGCTGGGGCCTGCAAGCGGCCTCCGATGCCGACACGCTGGCCATCCGCGCGCGCCGCGAAGACCACGTGCCCGGCACCCACACCGTCACCTACACGTCGGCCCAAGATACGCTCACCATCGCGCACGAAGCCCACAACCGGACGGGCTTTGCCACCGGGGCCGTGGTGGCCGCCGAGTGGCTGGCCGGGCGGCGGGGGGTTTTTGGCATGGACGATTTGCTGGCGCAATAACCGTTCAGCCCCCGGGGATTGCCGTCGGCCCGATTTGGCTTTGTCCCCTGATTATTTCCGTAACTTTCGCGTTGATGTCAATCCGCATGAAAACCTCTCCTGATCCTTTGGCACAACCCGCGCCGAAGAAAAAGGCTCCTAAGTCAGTCCTCCGCGAATGGGTGGACGCCGTTGTCTTTGCCGTTGTGGCGGCCGCCCTCATCCGCTGGCTATTGCTGGAGGCCTTCACCATTCCGACCCCCTCGATGGAGAAATCGCTGCTGGTGGGCGATTTCTTGTTTGTCAGCAAGATGCACTACGGCACGCGCACCCCCAAAACGCCCCTGCAAATACCGCTGACGCACCAGTACATCTGGGGCACCGAGATTCCGTCGTACTCTACGCTCATTCAGTTGCCCCAGTACCGACTGCCGGGCTTCAGCCGCGTCAAGCGCAACGACGTGGTGGTTTTCAACTGGCCCCCCGAAGAAGAGCACCCCGTGGACCTGAAAACCAATTACATCAAGCGTTGCGTGGCGGCGGGGGGCGACACCTTGTCCATCCGCAACCTGCAGGTGTTTGTCAACGGACAGCCGGGCGAAAATCCGGAAGGGCTGCAGTTTCGCTACTACCTGCTCACCGATGGCGTGCAGATCAACGAACGCGTGCTGCGTACCTACCGCATCACCGAGGCCATTCCCATTCCGGGGGGATACGCCGTCTCGACCACGCCTGCGGTAGCCGCCGAACTAGCGCAACTCCCCTTCATCAAGCGGGTGATCCGCGAAGAAGAACCCGACGGAGACCGCTCACCCGACGTGTTTCCCCACACTACGCGCCTCGATTGGAACAAAGACAACTTTGGCCCCCTTGTGGTACCCGCCGAAGGCATGACCATCGCCCTGACGCCCGACAACCTAGCTCGGTACGGCGACATGATCCGCCGCTACGAGGGCCACGATTCGCTTGAACTTACCGAAACCGAACTGCGCATTGATGGCCAGGCCCTGCGCGAATATACTTTCCGCCAGAACTACTATTTTATGATGGGCGACAACCGCCACAACTCGGAAGACTCGCGCTTCTGGGGCTTTGTGCCCGAAGACCACGTGGTGGGCAAAGCCCTGTTTATCTGGCTTTCGATTGATCCCAACGCCCCTTTCCTGGAGAAAATCCGCTGGCGTCGCCTCTTTACGCTTATCGAATAACCTATGAACACCCTCTCTACCCACCACCACGACGGCGTACTGACCCTCACCCTGCAACGCGGCCGCGCTAACCCCATCAACCTCGAAATGATGGCTGATCTGCAAACGGCCCTCCGCGATGCGGCCCAGTTCGACGAGGTGCGTGGCCTGTTGCTGACGGGCCAGCCGGGCTTTTTCTCGTCGGGGCTTGACCTGATTGAGCTCCTGGCCCAAGACCGGGACGGCGTGGCGCACTTCTGGACGCAGTTTCTGGCGCTTACCCGCGACTTGGCCGCTTTTCCCAAGCCCGTGGTAGCGGCCGTGTCGGGTCACAGCCCGGCGGGGGGTTGCGTATTGGCCGTTTGTGCGGATTACCGCCTGATGGCCGAGGGTGAATTTCGCATTGGGCTCAACGAAGTGCCCGTGGGCATCATCGTGCCCGAGCTGATTTATCACCTTTACGCCTTCTGGATCGGCAGCCGCCAGGCCTACCAGTTCTTGCTAGAAGGCAAATTGCTCGCGCCCGCCGAGGCCCAGGCTTGTGGCCTGGTGGATGTCGTTGTGCCCCCCGCCGAACTGATGGCGCGCGCAGAAACCCAATTGCGGACTTGCATGGCCCACGATCCGGCCACGTGGCAGGCCAGCAAAGCCAATATGCGGGCCGACCTGCTTGGGCGCATGCCCGCTGACCCGGCTGCGGTGATCGCGCCTTTGCTGAAACACTGGTGGCAGCCGCGTACGCAAGCTATCCTGCACAAAGTGGTAGAGAGATTGACTCAAAAGCGATAATCATCCTTTTTGTGATCATTGAGCGCATTTACTCAACGTTTATTTTAATTAACATAGACATATTATTTATTGAACACGCTCATTTGAGTAGGAAACGCTTATTTGTTTACAGATGAAGTTATTGGAAATGATCCGCACGTGTTTGACGGCTCCCGGGGCGTGGGGCCGTGCTTCATCCATTGCCTACCCGCGCCGGGCTCAGTGAGGCGGGGTTTCGTCGGGCAGGATTTCGATGTCCCGGATGAGCACGCGCTGGGCGATGCGCTGCCCGGTGGGCGTGGCGGCCAGTCCGCCCAGGGCGGTTTCTTTGTAGCGGCTCTCCATGCTCTGGCCCACCTCGCCGAGGGCCTGTACGCACTCGTCCACCGGAATGACGGCGTCCACCTCGGCCAGGGCGATCTGCGCCGAAGCGTAGGCAATGGCCGCCGCGCTGGCATTGCGCACAATGCAGGGCACTTCTACCAAGCCCGCCACCGGGTCGCAAACCAACCCCAGCATGCATTGAATCGTGATGGCCACGGCGTTGAAGGCCTGCGTGGGCGTGCCCCCCAGGCAATGCACAATCGCCCCTGCCCCCATCGCCGCTGCGCTGCCCGTTTCGGCCTGGCAACCCCCGACGGCACCCGCCAACGAGGCATTTTGCTCGATGATCAGGGCAATGCCTGCGGCCACCAGCAACCCTTCGGCTACCTGGCGGTCGCTCAGGCCGTGGCGCTCTTGCAACGTCACCAGCACCCCCGGCAAAATCCCCGACGCCCCGGCCGTAGGGGCAGCCACCACGCGGCCCATGGACGAATTGACCTCTTTGGCCCCTAGCGCACGGGCCACGAGCAGTTGAAACTCGGGCGAAAGCACCGTGACGGGCGACTCGTGCACCTTGCGGCCACTGCCCTGCACCATGCCCGAGCGCGAGGTGAGGTTTTCGTGCAGACCCGTATGCACGGCCTCCCGCATGACGGTGTAGGCCTTTTCCAGCCCCTGCCAAATATCGGCTTCGGCGTGGCCCTTTTGCTCGGTTTCGTAGGCCAACACGGGCTGGTACAGCGGTTCGTGGGTGGTGGCGCAGTGGTGGTGCCACTCCCGGAAATTTTCAAAAAGCAGGCTCATAGACTTTGAAGGTTATGTACTTCCCCGCAACGCCGACAACGACCCGATTGACCTGCACCGTCCGTAGGGAGCATCAATCGCCGGAGGGCTATCGGCAATTTCACGCGGGGCAAACGGATTTGCCGGGTGCCTCTCCGCGAAATCCGTAAGAAGCACGTTTCAACTATACGTATTTTTCTGCTATTCTACTGCGCGGTGGGGCTTGCGGCCTTTGGTGCCGAGCAAGCAATTGAGCCAAGCGCGGGCACTACTCCGGGGTATTTCTCAAAAAAAAGCGCCGATTGGCTTTGCAAACGACGCCTTAAGAAAGGTGTCAGCTTCAGGCCGTCAGGCCACCATCCACCGGGTTGACGCTGCCCGTGATGAAGGCGCTTTCGTCACTGCCCAAAAAGAGCATCAGGTGGGCTACATCCTCGTTGGTGGCGTAGCGCTTGAGCGGGATGGTCTGGGCAAACTGCTCCTGGG
>DAIMZG010000016.1:0-19429 GCA_036734065.1 Catalimonadaceae bacterium | reverse complement strand
CCAGGCCGCACAAGATCAGCAATAAAAGCAGGGGGTACAGCAAGGCCTGGTCGTCGGGGTACTGGGCAATGACAACCAGCCAGTAGCCCAGCGTACCGCCCAGGCCCACCGCGTGGGCGCTGATCTGCCAGAACAAGGTCACCAGTGTCAGGGCCGCCACCGCCGCGGCGATGCTCGCCATGGCCAGCACCAACAGCGGGCCCAGCCGAAAGTAATAGTGAAAAACGAAGGCCAGTCCGCCGTAGAGCAGGCTCGTGAACAACATGGGAAAGGGCCGATCGGCGCGGCGGTCGAGCAGTAGGCTGCGGATCAGGCCCAGCCGATAGAAAAAGTAGTACGTCAGCCCCGGCAACGACCCCGTGAATAAAAAAACTGCCCACAGCAGCGAGGTGTGCAATTCGGCGCTGACCGACAGGTAGGCAGTCGGCACGTAGTGCAGCAACAAGGCAAAGAGCAACGTGGGCATCAGCAACGGGTGCAACAAGGCCGATGCCACCAAAGCCCAGCGGGGATACAAGTTCAGGGTACGTGTAGATACGCGGGTCATGAGCCCTCAGAGTTCACGCCGCAAGCGGGCCACGGGTATGCCCAGTTGCTCCCGGTATTTGGCCACCGTGCGCCGGGCGATGACGTAGTGACGTTCGCGCAGCAATTGTTCCAGCTTGTCGTCGGAGAGGGGGGCCGTGCGGTCTTCTTGTTCGATCAGTTCGCGCAGCACCGACTTTACCTCGCGGCTGCTGACCTCCTCGCCCGACGCGGTGGCAATGCCTTCCGAAAAGAAATGCCGCAGCGCAAAAACCCCAAACTCGGTCTGAATATACTTGCTGCTGGCCACCCGCGACACGGTTGAAATGTCCATCCCGATCCGGTCGGCGATGTCCTTGAGAATCATGGGCTGCAACTTGCTTTCGTCGCCGTCGAGGAAATAATCGCGCTGATATTCCAGAATGGCGTTCATGGTGCGGAGCAGCGTCTGTTGTCGCTGCCGGATGGCATCAATGAACCACTTGGCCGCGTCGAGTTTCTGCTTAACAAACGTGGCCGCCTCGCGAACGCTCTTGTCCTTGCGGTCGCTCTTGTCGTAGGTATCGAGCATCTCCGAGTAGGATCGGCTGATGCGCAGTTCGGGGGCGTTGCGGCCGTTGAGGCGCAGTTCCAGCCGTCCGTTCTGGTTGTGGAGGATAAAATCGGGCGTGATGTACTGCGTCTGTACCGAACTGGCGGCCGACACCTCGCCGGGTTTGGGGTTGAGGCGCGTAATGAGCTGGATGGCCTCGCGCAGCAGGTCGGTATCGGCCAGGCCCAGCTTGCGCTGAATTTTGTCGTAGTGCCGCTTACTGAACTCGTCGAAGCACGTTTCGAGTACTTGGAGCGAGAGGCTGGCCACCTCGTGGTTTTCGCGTTTGCGCTCCAGTTGCCGCACCAGGCATTCCTGCAGGTTGCGGGCGGCAATACCGGGCGGGTCGAGTTGCTCTTGCAGCAAAAGCAAGATCTCCTCCACTTCTTCCGGCGTTGTGGCGATGTTCTGGGCGAAGGCCAAGTCGTTGGCAATGGACTCGAGGTCGCGCCGCACGTAGCCATCGCTTTCGAGGCTGCCAATCAGTTGCAGCCCGATCTGGTACTTCCGGTCGTCGAGCCCCAGGTAGCCCAGTTGCGTGATGAGCGCTTCGGACAAAGTGCCCTGCATGGCCAGGGGCATCTCCCGGTCTTCTTCGTCGGGGTTGGGTCCGTCGCCCTGCATTTTGTAGCCGGCAATGTCGTCGTTTTGCAGGTAATCTTCCAGGTTCAGGTCGCGGTCGTCGAAAGGGTCTTCTTCAGTGGGGGGCGTTTCTTCGGCTTCGTTCTGGTTGTTGAGGTCGGCGTCTTCGGCTTCGGCCACGCCCTCTTCGAGCACCGGATTGGCCGAAAGTTCTTCTTTAATGCGCGCGTCGAGTTCGGCCGTCGGAATTTGCAACAGCTTGATAAACTGAATTTGCTGCGGCGAGAGCTTCGTCGTCTGGATTTGTTGCTGCGCTAAGCCGGATTTCTGCATGACCGAGTCGGAAAAGAATATTCAAAAATACGCAAACCAAAGGGGTTTGCTACACTGCCCCGCGCACCGGCCGGAGCAAGCCTAGCGGGAATCCGTGTCCGGCTCGCGGGGTTCGTTGGGCGGCCGTCCCGAGGGCAGGTAGCGCACATCCGGATCGGGGTTGGCCGGACGATCCGGGGCTGGCCGATCGCGGCGACGGGCCTCGTCGCGGGTGGGGGCGGGTTTGCCATCGGGCTGCCGGGCCTCAATCTCGTCGTAGTACCGGGCTTTTACTTTGTCGAGCTCGCGCTGAAGCCGCGCCATCTCGCGCTGCCGGGCTGCTAGGTGAATGTTCTCGACGATGATGTCAAAAACAAAGAGTAACAGGGCCAGAATCAGCCATCCCTTCCAAAATTCGGGGTCGTTGGCTACGTTGAACAAACCCAGGATGGCCTCGTCGAAGAAGATCAGCAGGATGCTCAGGACAATGAACAGGGCGTAGAGAATGTAGGTGAAGTTTTTGAGCGCTTTCATTCAGACAGAAGGTTGGTGAATGCTTATACCCCCACAGCACCAAATCGTTGTGAGACCAGCCCAGAAGGCGCGTGCATCGGGTTATCGGCCCATCCGGGCGAATGTCTATATTTGCCCTCTGTATGGAAGCACAAATTGCCGAATTGCGACGCGCCATCGAAGCCGAATCGCTACAAACGCCCGAGGCCCTGGAGCATTTTCGTTTGCAATATACGGGACGCAAAGGGGTCATTGCGCAAATGTTCGCTGATTTGCGCGGTGTGGCCCAAGAAGACCGCCGCCGCGTGGGGCAACTGCTCAACGAACTCAAAGACTTGGCCCAGGCCAGGTTTCAATCGGGCAAGGCCGAAGTAGAAAACCAGGCCTTGGCTGCCGAGGCCGAGGCGCCCACCGACCTGACCCTGCCCGACGTGCCGCACGCGCTCGGAGGGCGCCACCCGCTCACGATCGTCCGCGACCGGATCGTCCAGATATTTACGCGCGTGGGTTTCAGCGTGGCCGATGGCCCCGAAGTCGAAGACGACTGGCACAACTTCTCGGCCCTCAACTTTCCGCCCGACCACCCCGCCCGCGACATGCAGGACACGTTCTTCGTCCGGCGTGCCGCCGACGGCAACGACCTAGCCCTGCGTACGCACACCTCGTCGGTGCAGGTGCGGCTCATGGAGCAGCAAGCGCCTCCCCTGCGGGCCATCATGCCGGGGCGCGTGTTTCGCAACGAAGCCATTTCGGCCCGGGCGCACTGCGTCTTCCACCAGATTGAGGGTCTTTACGTAGACGAAAACGTCAGCTTCGTGGACCTTAAACAGACGCTCTACTACTTTGCCCGCGAACTGTTTGGCCCCCAGACCCGCGTGCGCTTCCGGGCCTCGTACTTTCCCTTCACCGAAATCAGTGCCGAAATGGACATTTCTTGCCAGTTGTGCGGCGGTAAGGGGTGCCACGTCTGCAAGCACTCGGGTTGGGTTGAGATTCTCGGTTCGGGCATGGTAGATCCGCAGGTGCTGCAAAACTGCGGCATTGATCCCGAGCGCTACGCGGGCTTTGCCTTCGGTATGGGCATCGAGCGCATTGCCATGCTGCTGTACCAGATTGGCGACTTGCGCCTTTTCACCGAAAACGACGTGCGCTTTTTGCGGCAGTTTCATCACCTGGGCTGAGTACGGACGCGCCCGATTTTACGTTGGAGATACATGTCACTTCAAACATTGATGCGCCGCGGGGGCTGGAGCTTGCTAATGGTTCTTTGGGCCTGCGGCGACGACCAGCGCGAAGTGGTGCCCCTCATTCCCGACGTGTTCGTGGACATACGCATCAACCTGTCCGACGCCCGGGCGCGCGACCTGCTCATTGACGGGGGCTATGTGCGGCTCAACGGTGGCGTAGAAGGCATCATTTTGTTCCGCCAGAACGCCCAGCGCTACCTGGCCTTCGAGCGGATGTGTACCTACCAAACCGATAGCTGCGTGGGGCGGGTGGACGTGGATAGCAGCGGCTCGTTTATGCACGAACGTTGCTGCGGCTCGCAGTTTGGGCTGCTAACGGGCGAGCCGGGCAGCCCCATCGGCGGGCCGGCCTTTATTCCTCTCAAGCGCTACCAGGTCATTCAGGCGGGCAACACCGTGCGAATTGTCAACTAACGCCCCGAGCCTGAGCCCCTGACGACCAACGACCTCCCACCCTCGGCGAATGATTGGGCGGTGCGCAAAACATTTTGCCACATACGCGCATTTTTTTCATTATTACAGTCACAGTTGCTATTTATCGTCCGTTGACGAAAAAACCCTCCGGGCAATGCCCCGTACAACCACATTAGCGTATGAATCTACGTGTCGCAATCGAAGACCAGTGCACCATTATTTCCGTAGAAGGTGACCTGGATGCGAGTTCTTCTATTCTGCTTGACCAGGCTATCGCGCAGGCCATCGGGGCATCCGCACGCAACTTGCTCATAGACTGCTCGCAACTCAACTACATTTCTTCGGCGGGACTCGGGGTTTTTATGTCATATTTGAAAGAATTTGAGCATAATCAAATTCAGTTAGTGCTATTTGCCATTAATGACAAGGTAAGAGGCGTATTTCAGATTCTGGGACTGGATGAACTGATCACCATCGCAGAGACGAAAGCAGAGGCAAAGTTGCTCATCAATGAATCCACCATTTAAAATAGCATGTCAGACCGATCAACTAGCCAAGGTTCGTGACTACGTGCGAACGCGTCTGGACGAACTGCGGGTACCGGAAGCAGCTCGCAACCTGATGGTGGTAGCAGTGGACGAAATTTGCGCCAACCTCATTATCCATTCCAACAAGAGCGACGCGCGGCAATCGCTCGAAATCACCATTGATCACTGCGAAGACGACATGCTGGTCTTCGAAATTGTGGATTACGGCCTTGCCTTCGATCCCGAATCGTACCTGGAGCCCACCGTCCACGAGATCGTCAAGCGCCGCAAGAAAGGCGGCATCGGCATCTTGCTGGTGCGTCGCATCATGGACAAAATCGAGTACGAGCGCCAAGCCCAGCGCAACGTATGCCGATTGCTGAAAAAATTTCCGGGCAGTGGAAGTAAAACTACCGACAGCGAAAACGGAAAATCTTCCTGAACAATTGGTAGTGCTTTTTTGCTAAATTTGCGCTCCCAAAAGTTTTTCCGTGCAAATGATAAGAAAATTCCTGATGGTGTTGCTGCTTGGCAGTACAGGACTGGCGGGGTGCAAAACAGCCTCCGTCCGCACCGCCCCCGAACCGACCATTCTCTCGCTGGGCGACAAGCAGGTGCCCGTCGGCGAATTCGCCTACGTGTACAGCAAGAACAACGCCTCCACCGAAGAGGCCTTCACCGATAGCAGCGTCCGCGAATACCTGGAGCTCTACACCAATTTCAAGCTCAAGGTGCTCGACGCCGAACGGCGCGGCCTCGATACCACCGAGGCTTTTCGCAACGAGTTGGAAGTCTATCGAAAACAGTTGGCCCAGCCCTACCTCACCGAAAAAGAGGTGACCGAAGCGCTCGTGCAAGAAGCCTACGAGCGCATGAAGGAGGAAGTGAGCGTGTCGCACATCCTCATCAGCGCCACGCCCAATGCCGACCCCAAAGACACCCTGGCCGCCTACCAGAAGGCCCTCGAGGTGCGCCGCAAAGCCGAAGCCGGCCAAGATTTTGCCGCGCTGGCCCGGCAATATTCCGAAGACCCCTCGGCGGCCCGCAACGACGGTCGCCTGGGCTACTTTTCGTCCCTGCAAATGGTTTATCCCTTCGAGGAGGCCGCCTACCGCACGCCCCCGGGGCAACTTTCGCCCCCGGTGCGCACGCGCTTCGGCTACCACATCCTCAAGGTGCACGACCGCCGCGCCTCGCGCGGCAAGGTAAAAGTGGCTCACCTGATGATCCGCTCTAACCCGGGCATGCCGGCGGGCGACTCGCTAGCGGCCAAGCAGAAAATAGACGAACTCTACAAAAAATTGCAGGAAGGTGCCGACTGGAACGTGCTGGTACGGCAGTTTTCGGAAGACAACGGTTCGCGCAACCAAAACGGCGAATTGGCTACTTTCGGTACGGGCAGCATGATCCCCTCTTTTGAAGAGGCGGCTTTTTCCCTCCAAAATCCCGATGACATATCTCCACCCGTACAGACGCCCTACGGCTGGCACATCATCCGCCTGCTGGAGCGTATGCCGCTCGAGCCTTTCGACGAGTTGGAAGCCAGCATTCGCACCAAGGTGTCGAAAGACTCCCGTTCGGAGCGCAACCGCCAAGCCCTGCTGACCCGCCTGCGCCGGGAAAATAACTTCCGGGAGCGGAACGAGAACGTCGAAAAAGCCCTAACGGGCGTGGACTCCAGCTACTTTGAAGGCAAGTGGCAATACGACGCCCAAGCGGCGGCCAACGGCGAGGTGCTCTTCACCATCGGGGATTCAACCTTCACGCGTGGCGACTTTTTTGCGCACCTCAAGGATAACCAGCGCAAGCGGGCGGCCGACACCTCGCCCGCCTACGCCGCCCGCATGGCCTACGAGAAATACCGCGACGAAGCCCTCGTGGGCTACGAAGAGTCCCGTCTGGAAGAAAAATACGAAGACTATCGCATGTTGGTGAAGGAATACCGCGACGGCATCTTGCTTTTTCAACTGATGGACGAAGAAGTTTGGTCGCGGGCCATCGAAGACACGGCCGGGCTGCAGCAGTTTTTTGCCGAACACCGCGACCGCTACCAGTGGGGCGAACGTGCCCAAGCCACGATCTACAGTACCTCCACGCCCGCCGCCATGCAGGAAGTAAAGCGCAAGCTTTCCGGTAAAATCTTCAAGGTGGACGACCCCCAGCTCGACGACCTAAACTTCGACCGCAACCGGGCCGAGCTGACCGAATCGGCCCGGCGCCAACTGGAGAATACGGCCCGACGCATGGCCAGCGACACGCTCCTCTACCTCGACGTGATTGGCCACGCCGACCGCGACGAGAAGGCAGTCATCGCCCGTCAGCGCGTAGATGCCGTGGCGAAGTTTCTCGAAGAAGCAGGTGTGCCCACCCCACGCCTGATTGCCAAAGACTTCGGTCAGCGAGATCCGGCCGCGACGGGCACCAACCCCAAAAACAAGCGCGTGTCGTTTCAGGTGTACAGTTCTTCGAACAAGGCCCTGGAGCGCGCGATGAATCGGCAAACGCCGCTGACGCTCCAGGTGACGGAAGGAAAATTTGAGGTAGGCGAGCAAGCCGCCCTCGACCAAGTGGGCTTCAAACCCGGTGCCTACGACCTGGAAATGGACGGCCGCACTTACTACGTAGTGGTGAGCGCCGTGGAGCCGCCCCGCCCCCGCGAACTGGACGAAGCCCGCGGCCTGGTAATTTCCGATTACCAAAACTACCTGGAAGCCCAGTGGGTGGCCGAATTGCGTGATCAATATCCCGTGACGGTCAACGAGGCCGAAGTGCAGCGCCTGATTCAGTCTTCTTCGAACTGATTCCCGGGTGGCGTAGTGGGGCATCACTTGCCGCCGCCGCTCTTTGTGCAGCAACTACGCAGGAATCAATCCGGAACCACCCGCTGCGCAGGGGCGACGCAGAAAATAAATTGTTCACGCGATGGGTGCCAAAAATTCGTTAGAATGGCGTAGCCAGTGGTTAACGCCCCGGTCGGCGCAGGAAGCGGCCGATGGCTACGCACCCGACGGTCGTCGCTGGGGGTTTTTCACGGATTTTGGCGTAAGAAACGTACTTTGAAAGCTTGGACAAGCATGATGCAGACACGGATGAATAGCAAAATGGGGTGGTTGCTGCTGGCCGTGGTGGCTTGGCTGCCCGCCGCCGCCCAGTCGGGAGGCACTTCCCTAGATAAAATTGTGGCCAAGGTGGACAACTACATTATCCTCCGCTCGGAGGTGGAAGGGGCCTATCAGCAGATGATCAGCGCGGGCGAAAAGGACCCGCGGGGTGAAATGCGCTGCGAAATTCTGGAGAATATGGTGCTCAACAAGGTGATGCTGGCCAAAGCGGACATTGACTCTGTCACTGTCGAAGACCGGATGGTGGAAGACCAACTAGAGCGACGGATGCAGTATTTCATCAGCCAGGTGGGCTCGCAAGAGCGTCTCGAGAAAATGTACAATAAAACCATCGAGCAACTCAAGGTCGAGTTGCGCAAACAAGTGCGCGAGCAGATGGTGGTGCAGAAGATGCAGGACGAGATTACGAAGGATATCAAGATGACGCCTTCGGAAGTAAAACGTTTTTTTAATAATATACCTAAAGATAGCCTTCCTTACTTTTCGACTGAGGTAGAAGTGGGGCAGATCGTGCGCTATCCGCGCATCAGCCGGGCGCAGAAGCAGCAAACCCGCGACCAGCTCCGCGACCTGCGCGACCGCATCATGCGCGGCGAAGAGTTTGCCACCCTGGCCAAGAAATACTCCGAAGACCCCGGCTCGGCCTCGCGCGGCGGCGAATTGGGCTATTGGGGACGTGGGGTGATGGATCCGGCCTTCGAGGCGGCGGCCCTCAAGTTGCGCCCCGACGAGATTTCGCCCGTCGTCGAGTCGCAGTTCGGTTTTCACATCATCCAACTGATAGACAAGCGGGGCACCGAGTACAACTCGCGCCACATCCTCATCAAACCCGAATCCTCGGGCCAGGACATGCAGGAGGCCGCCGACTTTCTCGACAGCTTGCGCATGGGCATCCTTAACGACAGCATCGCCTTCGAAAAGGCGGCCAAAGAACACTCCGACGATCAGGAAACCAAAGCCAATGGCGGATTCTTCTACGACCAGGCCACCAACTCTTCGCGCGTGCCCGTAGATCAGCTCGACGCCTTGGTGTTTTTTACCATTGATACGATGGAAGTAGGCAGCATTGCCGCGCCGCTGCGCTATCGCACCGAAGACCGCAAAGAGGCCGTGCGCATTATCCACCTCAAGAGCAAGACGCCGCCGCACGAAGCCAACCTGCGCGACGACTACCAGAAGATCCACACCGCGGCCATCAACAGCAAACGGCAACAGGTGATCGAGCGCTGGTTTGAAAAGGCGCGGCGCGAGGTGTACATCAAGCTAGATGCCGAGTACCAACCTTGCCAGATACTAAGCAGTAATCAGAACTTTTGATGGAAAAATACCCGACGGACGTAGCCGCCGCCGATGGCTTCAAGGAGGCGTACGAAAAACTCGACGCCGAGATCAGCAAAGTAATTATCGGACAGGAAGAAGTAGTACGCCTGGTGCTAACGGCCATTTTCTGCCAAGGCCACGTGCTGCTGGTGGGCGTACCGGGCCTGGCCAAGACGCTCCTGATCCAGACGATTGCCTCGGCCCTGGACTTGCGGTTTAACCGCGTACAGTTTACCCCCGACCTGATGCCCTCCGACATTATCGGCTCCGAAACCCTCGACCAGCAGCGGCAATTTCAGTTTGTGAAAGGGCCCATCTTTGCCAACATTGTGCTGGCCGACGAGATCAACCGCACGCCGCCCAAAACGCAGGCGGCCCTGCTGGAAGCTATGCAGGAATACGCCGTCACGGTGGCGGGCCATCGCTACGCCCTCGACCGCCCGTTTTTTGTGCTGGCCACGCAAAACCCCATCGAGCAGGAAGGTACCTACCCGCTGCCCGAAGCCCAGCTCGACCGTTTTATGTTCAACGTCTGGCTGACGTATCCCTCGTTGGCGGCGGAAATCTCGGTGGTAAAAAACACCACAAATGAGCAAAAGAACCTGGTGACCCAGGTGCTGACGGGCGAAGAAATCCGGCTGTACCAGGCGTTGGTGCGCAAGGTGCCCGTGGCCGACAACGTGATTGAGTACGCCGTGCGGCTGGTGCACAAGACCCGTCCGCACACCGAGTTGGCCACGGCCGATGCCAACCAGTACCTGGAGTGGGGCGCCGGGCCGCGGGCCTCGCAGTACCTGATTCTGGGGGCCAAGTGTCAGGCCCTGTTGCGGGGAAAATATTCGCCCGATATAGAAGACGTGCAGGCAGTGGCCCTGCCGGTGTTGCGCCACCGGGTGGTGCGCAACTTCAAGGCGGAGGCCGAAGGCATTACGGTGGACGAACTTGTTCGGCGGTTGCTTTGATCAGAGGCGGACAATTTTGACAGTAAAGAGCAAGTCCAGGCCCACCAAGATCAAGGCGGGTATCAGAAAGAGCGAATACTGATTGGCCGAGGCGTCCATGAAGCGCGTATCGCGCAGTTCGCCGGCTACATTGTCAATGGCAAACTGCAACTGACGTACTTCGTTGGCCTGGTCGGTGATCTCAAAATATTTGCCGTCCGTACGGCCCGCCAACTGGCGCAGGGCACGGCTGTTGAGTTGAGAAACAATCTCGCGCCCCTCCCGATCCAGTTTGTAACCACGCCCGGAGGGAATACGACCGCCCCGTTCGGTGCCGATGCCAAGGGCAAAAAGGCGGATGCCTGCGTCGGAAATCTCGCCGGCAATTTTGTTGGTGGCGTCCCCGAAGTCTTCGCCATCACTGATGAGCAAAATGATCTTGGCTTGTTGCTTGGTGAGCGGGTTGTCGGGGTCCGTGTGCTTTTCGAGGGCCATTTGTAGCGGGGGAGACATGTCGGTGCCCCCCTCGGGTACTAGGTCGGTGCTGAGGGCGTCTACGAAGATCTGGAGGGCGTTCTGGTCGTAGGTGAGCGGACACTGCAAAAAGGCGTCGTACGAAAATACAATCAGCCCTAAGCGATCGCCGCGCAAATTGCTGATGAGGTTTTTGATCTCGAATTTGGCCCTTTCGATGCGCGAAGGCGACACGTCGTTGGCGTCCATTGAGCGCGACAAGTCCACGACGATGTAGATGTCCTTGCCCACGGTGCGGACTTCGCGCTGCACGTCGCCAAAAGACGGACCGAGCAACGCCATCAGCATGAGGGTGAAGTAGGCGCTGCGCAGAAAAAGCTTTACCCAAACGGCCCGACCCCGACTGCCCAGGCGCCGCGAAATTACGTAGTTGCGCCGCACGAACAGGGCGTAAAGAAGGCCAAACAGCAGTACCAGCAGCCACTCGAAGCCGCCAAATTCACGAATCCAACTCATGGGCTCAAAGATAGGCAATGCGCGCGGGCTGAGCGTTACGCCCCTTGCGACAAAGCATTTGCCATAGCTGTCCGCAGATAATTACCTTTGTTGACACTTCCAACCTTGATCTAATTATTTTCCATTATGGGAAGAGCCTTCGAATACCGTAAAGCAACCAAATTTGCCCGCTGGAACCGCATGGCCAAGCAGTTTACCAAGGCCAGCCGCCAGATCACCATCGCCGTCAAGCAGGGTGGCCCTGATCCGGACGCCAACGTAACCCTGCGGCGTGCCATCCAGAACGCCAAGGCCGTGCAAATGCCCAAAGACCGCATTGATGCAGCCATCAAGAAAGCTACCGACAAAGACACGAGCAACTTCGAGTACGTCGTCTATGAAGGCATGGCCCCCCACGGGGTGGCCGTAGTGGTCGAAACGGCCACCGACAACCCGGTGCGCACCGTGGCCGGTGTGCGCTCGGCCTTCCGCAAAAATGGCGGTTCGTTGGGTACGTCGGGCATGCACGACTTCATCTTCGATCGCAAGGGCGTCTTCTACGTCAAGCAGGACGACATCGCCGACCTAGAAACTTTCGAACTGGAATTTATTGATCACGGCCTCGAAAAAATAGAGACTGATACCGTGGAGGAACAGCCGTTTTATTTGCTCTACAGCGCCTTCGAAGCTTTCGGCCGCATGCAAGACGCCCTCGAAACGGCGGGCATCGCCGTCGAGAAGGCCGAACTGGAACGAATCCCCCTCATCACCAAAGAACTGAGCGAAGCCGAAACCGACGAGGTGCTCGAACTTATTGACATCTTCGAGCAGGACGACGACGTGACCAACGTGTACCACAATTTGGCCTAATGGGTGAAGACTGCGTATCTTCAGAATAAGACTTTTTAGCTATGCCTACCGTCGCCCTTCGTCCGTTCACCGTCGCTGAATACCACCGCATGGCCGAGGTGGGCATCTTCGCACCCGACGAACGGGTAGAACTGCTCGATGGCCAGATCATCCCCATGAGTCCCATCGGAAGTCAGCACGCTGCCCACGTAGATCGCCTTACGCAGTTCTTTGTTCAGGAATGTGCCCACATGGCTATTGTAAGGGTGCAAAGCCCCATCCGGCTAGGCCAACACAGCGAGCCCGAGCCGGACATTGCCCTGCTCCGCCCTCGGGCTGACTACTACGCGGAGGCCCACCCGACGGCGGCCGACGTGTACCTGGTGGTGGAAGTGGCCGATAGCTCGCTGGCCTACGACCAGCAGCAGAAAGTGCCGCGCTACGCCGCAGCGGGCATCGCCGAGGTGTGGGTGCTCGACGTGCTCGCCGCGCGCCTGACGGTCTATCGCCAACCGGGGGCCGCGGGCTACGGGCAGCAGTTTGCGCCCGCAGCCGACGACCCCCTCACGCTGGCGGCCCTGCCCCTCACCCTGCGGGCGGGGCAAGTGTGGGAATGAATGTAAGTTGAAGTGATGTTGACCTACCGCAAGACGCGGCACAGAACGAATAGTATTATGCCTACCGTCGCCCTTCGTCCGTTCACCGTTGCCGAATACCACCGCATGGCCGAGGTGGGTATCTTCGCACCCGACGAACGGGTAGAGTTGCTCGACGGCCAGATCATCCCCATGAGTCCCATTGGAAGTCAGCACGCTGCCCACGTGAGGCGCTTGCAAGAACTGTTTTCTGCCTTCAGATCAACAGAACTAAGGTACGCGATCAGTGTCCAGAATCCGATCCGGCTAGGCCAACACAGCGAGCCCGAGCCGGACATTGCCCTGCTCCGCCCCCGGGCTGACTACTACGCGGAGGCCCACCCGACGGCGGCCGACGTGTACCTGGTAGTGGAAGTGGCCGATAGCTCGCTGGCCTACGACCAGCAGCAGAAAGTGCCGCGCTACGCCGCAGCGGGCATCGCCGAGGTGTGGGTGCTCGACGTGCTCGCCGCGCGCCTGACGGTCTATCGCCAACCGGGGGCCGCGGGCTACGGGCAGCAGTTTGCGCCCGCAGCCGACGACCCCCTCACGCTGGCGGCCCTGCCCCTCACCCTGCGGGCGGGGCAAGTGTGGGAAGCTTGACGCCACTCAGGGCGCCGAGCGCAGCCAGTGTTTGGCCAGCCCTTCGTTTTCGAACGATTTGATGACCACGTCGGCCCGCGTGCGCTCCAGCTCCCGGGGGCCGAGCCTTTCGAATTGGCGCTCAGTCAGCAACCGGGCAAAGCGCCGACATCCGGCCCATTGGGCGACGCGTGTCCAGGCCTGGTGCGCCGAGTGGCTCGTTGCCGAAGACACCCGCAGGGCCCGCTGGTCGGTCAGGCTTCGGTAGCCTTGGTAGCGGCCCAGCACATTGCGAATCACTACGGACAAATGCGCAATTTCCGCCTCGGTGACCCGACCGCGCCACGTAGATCGAATCCATTGGTTGGTGTGATCCAGTTCGACTGTGCAAAAAGTTTCACCGCTCAGTTTTTTTATTTCTACTCGCTCCATCCGTAGCTGTTAAGGTATTATGCAAAAGTAAAGGCCCGTGCGGGCCGTCAAATACCTTTTCGATACGTATAATTACATATTTGCGATTTATGAGGTTAACATAAATGTCATTCGATAATGACCTGATTTACACGGTCATACCAAAATATTAAAATCAAAACACAAAAAGTAACTTGTAAAAACAAGAAAAAACATCATAACTCTGCGCATGGATACCGGAATGGCACGGCTCGCCGCGGGCCAGGTCAGAACAGGAAGCCTGCCACCAGCCCGAGCAAAATGATCACCGGCGACGGTACCTTGCCCGAACGCAGCAGCCCCAGCGTGAGGAGAATCACCCCGATGTTGACTACGTTCAGCGCAAGCGGCTCGAACAGCAGCAGGGCCGCCGCGATCATCAGGCCCGAACTGGCCGCGTTGATGCCCGCCAGCGACGCGCGCACCACCCGGTAGCGCTTGAGCTGGTTCCAGAAGCGAATCACGAAGAAAATCAGGAAGGTGCCCGGCAGAAAAATGCCCGTCGTGGCCACCACGCTCCCCAGCAACTGCCCACCCAAGCCCCAGGACCGCATGGAGAGGGTGCCGATGTAGGCACAGAAAGAAAATACGGGGCCGGGCACGGCCTGTACCAGTGCAAAGCCCGTCAGAAACTCTTCGGACGAAAGGTACCTTTTGAACTCTACAAACTCGGTATAGATGAGGGGAATGAGCACCTGACCGCCTCCGAAAATCAGGCTGCCGTTGCGGTAAAAGTTCTCGAAAAGGCGAATGGGCAGCAGGGTCGTGACCTTGCCCAATACGGCTGCTCCCACCAGTACCCCGACGAAAAGGAAGAAGTTGGCCCACTCGATGCGCAGCGGGCGATGGGCTTCGGGCGCGTGCTGACTTCGAAACCGGAAGGCCGTCCAGACGCCGCTCACCAGCAAAATAAACGGAAACGCCCACGGCGAGCGGGCGTAGTAAGACACTACGGCGGCGATGAGCATCAGTCCGAATTCTTCGGCATTGGTGATGACGCGGGCGCTGATCCGGTAGCCGGCAAACACCACAAAACTTACGGCCATCGGCTGGATGTACTGCGTGAAGCGCAAGCTGCCGGCCTCGTCGGCGAGATGTTCTACGAACAAGGCCGCCAGCGTCATCAGCGTGGCGGCGGGTAGCACCCACACCAGCAAAGTCAGAAAAGCCAGGCGCGGCCCGCCAATGCGAAAGCCTACGGCCGTGATGGTTTGCGTGGACGTGGGGCCGGGCAAAATCTGGCAGAGTGCGTACAGCTCAATCAGGTCGGCCTCGGTCAGGTAGCGCCGCCGGATCACCAAAAAATCCGTGAAGATGGCAAAATGAGCCTGCGGGCCTCCGAAAGCCATGAGCGTCAGGAAAAACACGTCCCGCAAAAACAGGCGGTTTTTGCCGCGTTGGTACGGGCGAGATGTCCACAAACGCGCCACGAGGGGGCTATTTTTTCAGGCCAATCTCGCGTAGGCGCTCGTCGAGAAATTCGCCCGCCGTGGTGTCTTCATAACGCTTGGGCTGGGCGTCGGTGATGCACGAAGGCAGCGCCGAAAGGTCCATTTCGGCCCGGGGGTGCATGAAGAAGGGAATGGAATAGCGCGAAGTGCCCATCTTTTCCCGAGGCGGATTGGCCACCTGGTGAATGGTGGACTTGAGCTGGTGGTTGGTGAGGCGGTCGAGCATATCGCCCACATTGACCACGAGTTGGTCGGGCAGGGCCGTGATGGAGATCCACTGCCCGTCGCGGCGCAGCACTTGCAAACCCTCGGCGCTGGCGCCCATCAGCAGCGTGATGAGGTTGATATCGCCGTGCGCGGCGGCGCGTACGGCATCGGCGGGCACGGCGTCGGGGTCTTCGATGGGGAAGTAGTGAATCGGGCGCAGAATGCTGTTGCCGTTGTGGACGCGCGGCTCGAAGTAGTCTTCGGGCAGTTGAAGGTAGAGGGCAATGGCGCGGAGCATCTGCCGCCCGGCCTTTTCGAGGGTGCGGTAGGCCGTCAGGCAGGCCATTTTCATCTCGGGGACTTCGTCGGGCCACACGTTGCCCGGATACTGGTGCCGGATGGGGTCGTCGTCCTCCACTTCCTGCCCCACGTGGTAAAATTCCTTGAGGTCGGCCGTGGTGCGCCCCTTAGCGTGTTCCTTGTTTTTTCCGATGTAGCCACGCTGGCCGGCTAGTCCCGGTATTTCGTAGCGGGCCTTGGTAGCTTCGGGAAGCTGGAAAAAGCGCTGGATAGATCCGTAGAGTTGATCGGTCAGTTCGGCCGTCAGGCCGTGGTTGCGGATGGCCACAAAGCCAATGCGGTGGAAAGCATCGCCTAGGTCTTGTACGAATTGGGCTTTTTGCCCGGCCGAGCCTTCGGTAAAGTGGGCCAGGTCGAGCGAAGGAATTTCGTCCAGCAAGTCAGTTGCCATAGGTAAATCGTTGGTGCGGAAGATCAAAGTTACGCATTCGGGCGCGTAGCGGCGAATCAAGCAAGTAACTTTTTGCCTGCGCCCTTACGCGTTGTTTGGCGCCGGGGGGCGGGCCGTAGCTGCGTCGCCGTGGGTGGGCAGTCGCGGGCCGCCATTGGCCCGCGACTGCCCATCATTCGACCGTCACCGATTTGGCCAGGTTGCGGGGCTGATCCACGTTGCAGCCGCGCAGCACGGCCATGTGGTAGGACAGCAGTTGCAGGGGTACAACCGAGACGATCGGCATCAGTGCCTCGTGGGTGGCGGGCACCTCCAGCACGTGATCGGCCATTTCGCGAATGGCCGTTTCGCCCTCCGTCACGATGGCGATCACCTTGCCGCGCCGCGCCTTTACCTCCTGAATGTTCGAGACGATTTTTTCGTAGGAGCCGTCTTGCGGTGCGATCACGATTACGGGCATTTCTTCGTCAATGAGGGCAATGGGGCCGTGCTTCATCTCGGCGGCCGGATAGCCTTCGGCGTGGACGTACGAAATTTCCTTGAGCTTGAGGGCCCCCTCGAGGGCCACCGGAAAGTTGTAGCGCCGCCCCAGATACAGGGCGTTGGTAGCGTCTTTGAACACGTCGGCCAGGTAGCGAATCTGCGCGTCGAGTTTGAGCACCTTTTCGATCTTGTCGGGCAGGGACTCTAGTTCGATGAGCATGCGGCGATAAAAAGCCTCCGAGATGGTACCCCGGCGGTGAGCCACCAGCGTGGCCATGATGGCCAGCACGGTCACCTGCGAGGTGAAAGCCTTGGTGCTGGCCACGCCAATTTCGGGACCCGCGTGCAGGTAGGCGCCCTCGTGCGAGGCGCGGGCGATTGAAGAGCCTACCACGTTGCAGACGCCAAAGATGATGGCCCCTTTGCTCTTGGCCAGTTCGATGGCGGCCAGGGTGTCGGCCGTTTCGCCCGATTGCGAGATGGCGATCACCACGTCGCCTTCGCGGATGATGGGGTTGCGGTAGCGAAACTCCGACGCGTACTCGACCTCGACGGGAATGCGCGTAAACTCCTCAAAAATGTATTCAGCCACCAGCCCGGCGTGCCAGGAGGTGCCACAGCCCAACACGAGGATACGCTCGGCATTGACGATCCGGTTGAGGTGCTGGCGCAAGCCGCCCAGCATGAGGTAGTCTTGCTGCGACGACACCCGCCCCCGCAGGCTATCGCTCACCGAACGGGGCTGCTCGAAGATTTCCTTGAGCATGAAGTGCTCGTAGCCGCCCTTTTCGATAGACTCCAACTCCATGTCCAGCACCTGCACGTAGGGCGTGGCGGGCTGGTCCTCGATGGTGCGGATGTCCAGGTGGCCATTCCGGATCGTGACAATCTCGTGGTCGTTGACGTACACCACTTCATTGGTGTATTCGATGATCGGGCTGGCGTCGGAGGCCAGAAAAAACTCGCCCTTGCCCACGCCGATCACCAGCGGACTGCCCTTGCGGGCGGCGATGAGCTGGTCGGGCGCGTCCCGGTCGAGGATGACGATGGCATAGGCACCCACCACTTTGGTGAGGGCCATGCGCACGGCTTCTTCCAGACTGCACTGGTGGTGCTGCCGGATGTCTTCGATAAAATGGATAAAAACCTCCGAGTCGGTATCGCTGCGAAACTGGTGTCCGCGCTTGGTGAGCTCTTTTTTGAGGGTGGCGTAGTTTTCGATGATGCCGTTGTGGATGATGGCCAGTTGCCCGGAAGCCGAAAAGTGCGGGTGGGCATTGACATCGTTGGGTTCGCCGTGCGTAGCCCAGCGCGTATGCCCAATGCCGACGCGGTGCGTGGTCAGGTCAGTGCCATTGCTGGTGCTGACGGTGGCCTCCAGCTCCGATACCTTTCCCTTCTTTTTGTAAAGGGTAATACCCGTTGGGCCGAGCAGGGCCACGCCTGCGCTGTCGTAGCCACGGTATTCAAGGCGCTTGAGGCCTTTTATAATTACGTCGTAGGCGGGGCGATCCCCCACGTAGGCAACAATTCCACACATCGGCACAAGGGTTAAAGGGTCTGCATCTGGACGGACGAGCCTGCATCGGCTCCCCGTTTATACGCCGAACCGCGCGAAGGTAATTACCGTCGGGGCGCGTAGAAAATGCGCAACTTGACGGCGTCGTTTTCTGCTTGGCTGTCGTTGAAGATCAACCGATTGACGCTAGAGGTGACACGCACCGAGCCAATGGCTACGCCGTGGTTGGGCGTCAGTCCCCGTTGCAACTGAATAACGTACTCGGTGATGTTCATCCGGTAGGTTCTGGTGGACGGATCGTAGCTGAAGATAAACCGCGAGTTGTCCGGTGCGGGCGAGTTGCTGTTGGGAACGGCAATCTCCAACTCCAGCGGATCAGAGGTGTTTTCGCCGCGTGGCTGGGGTTGCCCCTCGGCGTCGAGGCGGGCCAGGTACAAGTCCGATGGCGGGGGCAGGCCTGCCGTGTCCTGGGCAGTAATAACCAGTTCGGCCCGTACGATGGAGGCCTGGCGTCCATCCGGAAAAACTTCCGGATCGTTGAGGTCGGGAAAGCGTACGCGCGTCCGGAGGCCGGTGCCCGCCTGTACGTAGGCACGGTTGCCCGTGGCGGCCGTACCCAAGGCCAGGCCGGGTTGGTCTAGCCCTTCCAGAAGCGAACCCACCAGTTCGCTGCGCACCTGGTAGAAAGCCCGGGCGCCCTCTAGTTCGGTGATGCTCTCCGAAAAAGTGCGGAATGTGTAGGCATTCGATGCCGTGTCTTCGCGATAGTGAATGCGCACGGCCGTGCGTTCGGCGATGGACTCGTTGATGCTGTTGACCTGGAAAGAAGACACGTGGTGCGTCCCTTCGGGCACCAGGGCCAGGCCCGGAACCTGTTCAATAAAGGCACGGCGTGTGTTCGTGTCGAGGTTGAGCCCAATGAGCGGCAGCAACCGTTCGCCCAGCGGGTCTATCCGCACCGTGATGGCGGCAGGCCCGTCGGCACCTTCGAAGGCAAAGGGCAAATACTCGAAACTACCCAGCGGCACGGGGTCGTAGGGGAGGCTGTCGGAGAGATTTTTGCGGACCGACGAAATGGTGTCCGTCAGCAGGTGGACGTTGATGCGCTGGGCTTGGTTGCGGTTGCCGTAGGTGTAGCGTTGACCCGGCCTGCCTAGGTAGAGGGTCAGCACCGTAGAGTCCACATCAGCAGGCGGAATGCTAATGGACTCGTTACCGAGCAAAAAGCGGAAGTAGCCCGTGCATTGCACCCGTCCGAACGGTACGTTGTCGTAGGCACCCACCAGCATCACCGGGTTGCTGGGCGGCAGCGTAGGGGTGGGCAGCCGGGTAATTTCCGTAGCGAGTGGTATCTCCGTAAAAATAACCCCCAAGCTATCGCCCGGGGGTTGTACGTCGAAACCCACTTCGGAGGGGTCTTCGCAGGCGAGCAGCAGCC
>DAIMZG010000015.1:19027-20473 GCA_036734065.1 Catalimonadaceae bacterium | reverse complement strand
CGACGTAGATTGGGAGATTCGTTGCCTGCAACGCGCCCGGGGCGTGGCGCGGGCCGAAGGGGTGCTGGCCCGCTACCTGACGGGAGGGTTTTCCAAGCAATACCATCGCCAATCGCTGTGGGATCGCTACGCGGTGCTCCGGCACCATTTTGGCTTTTGGCCTAACCTCTGGCACCACGTCCAGATCGCGGCGCGGCGCCTTCGCTAACGGGGTCGGGGCCGATCAAGTGCCCGCTGCGTACCCACAAAAAAACCCGCAAGACAAGCCTTGCGGGTTTTTTCATAAAATAAGGGAGGCCTTAGGCTGCCGCTTGGGCCTGTTTGCCTACGGCGACAGCTTTGCGCTTGTTGACCAAATGGATGATGCCCACCTTGTCGAGTAGCAGGATGACCAAATAGGTTGGGTCTACCTCGTGCCAGCGGAAGCCACCAAAATTGGCGCGTGAACCGTGTTTGTGGTGATTGTTGTGGTAGCTTTCGCCCATCATCAGCACATCCACAGGCAAAAAGTTGCGGGATGTATCGGATACTTCGAAGTTACGGTAACCGTACTTGTGGGCAAACCAGTTGATGATCGCGCCGTGAATGGGGCTCATCAAGAACTGTACGGGCAGCAGCAGCCACATCCACCACTCGGTGGCAAAGTTCCAGTAGATGGCTACGTAAATCGTGCCCCAAAAAACGCGCGACGGCCACGAACGGGCAACTTTGTCGAAGGCATCCCAACGGGGTACGCCTTTCTTGAAGCGCTCTTCAACTTCCATCTTATCGTTGGAAATGGCCGAATAGATGGTTTTGGTCTTCCACATCATTTTCCAAATACTTTCGTCGTATTTGGGCGAGTGGGGATCGTCGGGCGTATCGGCAAAGGCGTGGTGCATGCGGTGCATGACGCCGTAGCCGTAGGCGCTCAGGTAGTTAGAACCCTGGAAAATCCAGGTGAGTACGAAGAACACCTTCTCCATGAAGGGGCTCATCGTGAAAGCCCGGTGCGCCGCGTAGCGATGCAGAAAGAAGGTCTGAAAGAAAAGCGACAGGTACCAGTGGGCAACAAAGAATGTCAGGATAACGGCCATACGAATGAAAATACGGGATAGCAAAATCGGCCCTTCCTGGGTCGACTACTTACATAGACAATCAGAAATCGTATTTGTGACAGATGGCTGAAAAAAAATCAGGCCGCGACTTCTTTTTTCAAATCCTGGATGAGCTCGGAAACAGAACCAAAATCGCAGGCCCGGCGAAAGCTTTCCAGAAAGGCGGGGCACTCCAGGCGGGTAGGCAGCGAGGGGCGTTCTACTTCGCGCAGCTTCTTGCGGGCGCGCGAAAAGAGTTGCCGACAATGAGTGGCCTCTTTTTCGAAAATCGCTTGCAGCGATTCATAGTCCATATTGAAGACGTCGCGCAGCAGGTATACAGCCCTTTCGAGCGGTTCGAGGCGGGTGT
>DAIMZG010000015.1:0-18927 GCA_036734065.1 Catalimonadaceae bacterium | reverse complement strand
TTGAAGACGTCGCGCAGCAGGTATACAGCCCTTTCGAGCGGTTCGAGGCGGGTGTATATCACCGTGAGGGCGGCTTGCAGTTCGGCCTCCAAATCCAGGTGCGAGAAGTCTGCTTCGCGCACGCGCAGCAAAAATTCGGGCAGTTGCAGGTTTTCCAGATATTCCTCTTTGCGGCGTTGCAGCGATTGCAGGTGGTTGAGGCAGTTATGGGTGACGGCTCGCACCAGGTACGCCTTCGGGTTCTGGATGGCGCTGGTGTCGAGCGTAAGCCATTTCAGGAAAGTGTCTTGCACCACGTCTTCGGCATCGGCCTGGCAGCGGAGTATCCGCAGGGCAATGCTGTGTAAAAGGGGATGGTACTGGGTGATAGTTTGCGTGGGCGTCACGGCAACAGAGTGAGGAGATTACAATAAGTAAAGCCAGATGCAAGATAAAAGCAAAACGCAGAAATTTTGTTCTGTCGGGCGATATCTACACTTTATATATCGCAAATTCTTACAATTCCCGACCAGCCAGCGTTCGTACGCGACTTTGTGCGCTTTCCTGATCAGATTCGGGAAAAGCGCCTAAATTTGGCGTCAATCAGCATGAAAAAAAGTTTGTTCCACATTGTATGGTGTCGTCGGTGGGGCACCCGGCTGGCCGTAGCGGGGTTGAGCGGGCTGTTGGCAGCCTGCAGCCTCTTCTACGCCGAAGATTCACCGCCGACCTACATCGAGATTGATCAGGTCGCGTTTACGGGCGAAGCGGCCCTGGCCGACCACAACATCTCCGATGCCTGGGTGTTCGTCGAAAATGATTTTGTGGGTCTCTACGAACTGCCCGCCCGCTTTCCGGTGCTGGCGTCGGGGCCGGTGCAAATTGAGGTGCAGCCCGGCATTTTTCCCGATGGCCAGCGCGGACAGCGGCAAACCTATCCCTTCTTTGTCCCCTTTCGGGCCAACGTGGTGCTGCGCGAAGGCGAGACGATCACCCTCAACGCCACGACGAACTACTTGCCCAACGTGCAGACCCCGCTCAACGAAACCTTCGAACTGGAAAACCTGACCCTGGACAGCTCGGATTTCAGCGATTGGCCCTTGCGCCGGGTAGATACGCTCAGCCCGCCCACGGGCGGGGCGGGCTTTGTGGGCGTGATGACCGCCCCCGCCGTGGACTCGGTGACGATCCTGGAGATCATTAGCCGCGAAAGTTATCCTTTGCCCCCCCAGCGGCCCGTATTCCTCGAGTTTCAGTACCGCGCGTCGGTGCGCTTTGAGGTGGGGCTTTTTGTGCGGATCGGGGCGCAGCGGGCCGACCTGAGCGAACTGGTGCTGTTCCCCACCGATGAGTGGCGCAAGGTGTACGTCAACTTGGTTACGGAGATCAACGCGGCGCCGGCCAACAGCAGCTTTCAGGTTTTTTTCCGGAGCCTGGCCGAAGGGCAACAAACCGATTACCTGGCCCTCGACAACGTCCGCCTCGTTTTTAGCCGATGAACAAACGATCTTTTGCGCTCCGCTATGCCCTGGCCGATTTTCTGGCCGCTTTCCTGGCCTGGATGGTGTTCTATTTGCTGCGTCGCCACGTCGAGCATTTCTCCGAAGGCTACGTGTTTACGCTGGTGGGCAGCGCGGCGGTCATTGCCGCTTTCTGGACGGTGCTCTACACGCTTTGGGGCTTCTACACCAACATTTTTCGGAAATCCCGCCTCAAAGAGGTGTTTGCCAATTTGTCGGCCTCCTTCGTGGGGGTAGTGCTGATCTTTTTTGCGCTCCTGCTCGACCAGGCCAGCGCCGACCCGCAAATCAGTTACTACCGGACGTTTGGCACCTACTTTCTGCTGCATTTTTTTATCACCTCCTTTGTCAAGGTATTGGTCATGAGCCGCACGGTACAACTGGTGCGACAGCGGCGCATTTGGTTCAACACGCTCATTGTTGGTTCGGCCCGCAACGCGCTGGAGATGTACCAAGACGTACAGGACAACTACGGCGCGCTGGGCTTTCGTTTT
The DNA here is from genome assembly GCA_036734065.1 of Catalimonadaceae bacterium. GTDB lineage: Bacteria > Bacteroidota > Bacteroidia > Cytophagales > Flexibacteraceae > DAIMZG01. Next base: position 16,934 of record DAIMZG010000015.1, on the reverse strand, counting down.
GTGGGCTACGTACACGTGTTCAACGGGCAGGTGGCCGACGACAACCCGCTCGGCGAGGCTGTGCCGCACCTGGGCAGCTACCAGAAACTCGAGCACCTGATCAGGGCGCACAAGGTCGAACAAGTGATCATTGCCATTGAGCCTTCCGAGCACCGCCGCATCGAAGAGATCCTCAACCTGCTCGACAGTTCGCGGCTGCGCATCAGCATCATTCCCGACATCTACCAGATATTGCTCGGTGCCGTGCGCGTCTATCACCTGTTCGGCACGCCGCTGGTGGACATCAAGCACGAACTGATGCCCTTGTGGCAACGGGTGGCCAAGCGCGCCTTCGACGTGGTGGTGTCGCTGGGTGTGCTTACGATCGGGGCGCCGTTCTACCTGGCCATCGCCCTCATCACCAAGTTTACGTCCGAAGGGGGCATCATCTTTCAGCAGGAGCGCATCGGCAAAGACGGCCAACCGTTTCAGATCTACAAGTTCCGGAGCATGTACACCAACGCCGAGGCGATGGGGCCGGCCCTTTCGTCCGAGAACGACCCGCGCATTACGCCTTGGGGCCGCTTTATGCGCAAGACGCGCATTGACGAAACACCGCAGTTTTTCAATGTCCTCAAGGGGGACATGTCTTTTGTCGGGCCGCGGCCCGAACGTCAGTTCTACATTGATAAAATTGTGGAGGTGGCCCCGCATTATCGGCATTTGCAGAAGGTGCGGCCCGGCATCACCTCGTTGGGGCAGGTCAAGTACGGCTACGCCGAAAACGTGGCCGAGATGGTGCGCCGCCTCAAATACGACATCCTTTACATTGAAAATATGTCCCTGGCCATGGACGCCCGCATCCTGCTCTACACCGTCCTGATTATTGTGCAGGGCAGGGGGAAGTGAGATGATTAGGAGATTAGATAATTAGACAATGTAGCAGGAGACGCACCGCCGTGCGTCTCCTGCCGTTCTGTTCGCACCGCCGTGCGTCTCCTGCCTTTCCATTTGCACCGCCGTGCGGATTTCTTGCCCTTACCGCATATTTTTCCGGCTTCAACCATAAATTTTGTCCGAGCAGAAGAACTTTTCCTTTACAAAAGAGTAAAAACGCCTAAACGCGTATTCAAATACGATAGCTGTCATCTATGAGCAAAGCGCCCAAATCCCTGTCTCTTCACGTCCGGCCCGTTGCGCCGCGCTATGTGCGTGTCGAAGAAGCCCTTTCCTTCATCAAGTCCAACATGCGGGTGTTTGTGCACGGCAGTGCCGCCACGCCGCAGTACCTGATCCGCAAACTGGCCGAGCGCGCCGACGACCTGCGCGACGTCGAGATCGTCAGCATCAGCACTATCGGCGATATGCCCATTGCCGATCCGGCCCTGAGCCGTAGCTTTTTCATCAATTCGTTGTTTGTATCGGCCAACGTGCGCGGGGCGGTCAACGAAGGCAACGGCGACTTTGTACCCATCTTTCTGAGCGAAATTCCGAAGTTGTTTCGGCAGCGCATCTTGCCCCTCGACGTGGCCATCGTGCACGTGTCGCCGCCCGATGCCCACGGTTTCTGTTCGCTGGGCGTGTCAGTGGATGTCGCCCTGGCTGCTGTGCAGAGTGCCCATTATGTCATTGCCCAGGTCAACCCGCGCATGCCCCGCACCCACGGCGACGGCATCATTCACTACACCCACATTGACGCCCTCGTGGACGTTGAAGAAGACCTGCCCGAAGTGAGCTTCGGGGCCGACGCGGGCGAGCGCGAGCAGACCATTGGCCGCTACGTGGCCGAACTGGTCGAAGACGGCGCCACCCTGCAGATGGGAATCGGCGCCATCCCCGACGCGGTGCTGCAGTGCCTGACGCACCACAAAGAGCTGGGGGTGCACACCGAAATGTTTTCGGATGGGATCATCCCGCTCATCGAGCGGGGGGTGATCACCAACGAACACAAGGAAAAATATCCCGGCCGCATCGTGACGGGCTTCATCCTGGGTAGCCGCCGCCTCTACGACTTCGTGGACGACAACCCGCAGGTGGCCGTCTTGCCCGTGGACTACGTCAACGACGGGATGGTCATCCGCCGCAATCCCAAGGTGGTGGCCATCAACAGCGCCATCGAAATTGACTTGACCGGCCAGGTGTGCGCCGATTCTATCGGCACGTATCAGTATTCGGGCATCGGGGGACAGATGGACTTTATGCGCGGTGCGGCCCTTTCGGAGGGTGGCAAGCCCATCATCGCCCTGCCCTCGACGACCAACCGGGGCATCAGCCGCATTGTGCCCTTCCTCAAGCCGGGCGCGGGCGTGGTGACCACGCGCGGCCACATCCACTACGTAGTGACCGAATACGGCATTGCCAACCTGTACGGCAAAAACCTGCGCCAACGCGCCGAGGCCCTGACCGCCATTGCCCACCCCGACCACCGCGAAGAACTGGAGCGGGCGACCTACGAGCGCTTCCGGGCCGAGCGGCTGGCTAAGTCATAACGAGGGGGTACAGTGCGGGGAATGCCACCTCAAACTCCGCGCCCGTGCCCACTTCGCTGCGCAGGCTGATCTGGCCGCCGAGTTGCTCAACGAGCATCCGGACGATTGCCAGTCCCAGCCCGTTGGAGCTTTCGCCACCCGTGGGCCGGGCGCTGAGTTTCTCAAACTTGCGGTAGAGGCGATCCTTGTCTTCTTTGCTAAAGCCCGGCCCTTCGTCGCGGACGCTGATGGTCCACTGCTGTTCGGAACGGTAGGCGCGTAGCCACACCCGCCGACCCGGCTCCGAAAACTTGATCGCATTCGAGAGTAGGTTGTCCAGGATCCCCGACAGGTACTGCGGGTCGGTTTCGAAGGTGAAAGGCGCTTGGGGCAACTCCAGCACCAGGTCTATCCGCTTGGCCTGGGCGGCAGGCAAGTGGTCGCGGTATTTTTCCTCTACAAAAGTGTGCAGCGAAACGGGTTGCAAAACGGGCTTTTTATCCCCCACGGCACTGACGCGCAGCAAATCGCCGATCAGGCGACTGCCTGCTTGCGCCGTTTGCTCGATGCGGTCCAAGTACGAACGCTGCTCTTCGTTGAGGTGGCCGGTATAGGTAATGAGTTGCGAGAACCCCCGGATATGGTTGAGCGGCGCGTTGAGGTCGTGCACCACCACGCTCATGAGGTGATCTTTTTCCTGGTTCAGCGTTGATAGCTGCGCATTGCGTTGTTGCAGTACCTGGTTCTGGTCCTGAATCTGGCGGTGTTGAGTCTCAATCTGCTGGTGTTGGAGCGAGATGGCTTGGTGACTCTGCCGCTGCCGACGGTAGCCGTACCATCCCAGTACAATCAGCAGGCCCGAAAGCATCAGCGTGGCCGTCTGCAAACCGTTGACGGTGCGCTCGCGGGCTAGTTCCTGGCACCGCCGATTTTCCTGCGTTTGCAGGTCGGCTATTTCGCGTTCTTTGCGGTCGAGGGCCAGGCGCATTTCGGCCCGGGCCATGAGTTTGGTTTCCTCCGCATCGTTGAGTTGGTCTTTGTGGCGCACGTAGCGCTGGTAGCAACGCAAGGCCAGGGCGATGTCGCCGCGGAGCAAGGCCCATTCATGGTACAGAAAGGCCGCTTCGCGTTGCAAATACAAATCTTGGGCAGGCTCGGCAAAGGCCGAAACCTCCTCGAGCCAACGGCGCCCCTCTCCAAGTCGCTGCTGCCGGAGGGCAATGCGGGCCAGCAGCAAGTGGATGCTGGCTTCTAGCCGGGGATTGTTCATCTGGTCGGCCAACTGGTGCGTACGCTGAGCAAAATGCTCGGCCTGGGCCAAGTCTTGCTTGGCGAGCCAGACTTCGGCCAGTCCCAAGAAAGTACTGGCCAGGCGCACACTGTCTTCGGCCAATGCGCTCAGGTCGCGGGTTTGTTCGTAGAGCCGTTGGGCCTTGTCGTAGTCGCCCATTTGCCGGGCAATGTCCGCCGTTTGTTGCAGCGTAGAAATCTGGCCGGAGACGTCTTGCAGTTGCTGGCGAATCCGGAGGGCCTCTTCGTTGGCGTGCAAGGCCGCCGCGTATTCGTGCTGCCCCTCGTACACCTGACTCAGGCTGCGGTACACGTAGGCCAGCCCCGACTGGTCATCTATTTTTTCAAACAAGGTGCGGGCCCGCAAAAAATAGGCGTAGGCCCGCGACCAATCGCCCTGTGTGATAAAAATGCGCCCGAGGTTATTGTAGGCGTGGGCTTCCTGGAGCGTATCCTGAGATTGCACCGCCACCCCGAGGGCCTGCGTATGCCAGTCGAAAGCCTCCACGTATTTGCCTTGATAATAGTAGGCCAGTCCGCCAATGCTGAGGGCTTTCGACAAGCCGTAGGGCGTTTGCCGCACCTGCGCACTGTCGCGGACCAAACCAATAAAATAGAGAGAGCTGTCCGGACGCTGGATTCGGTATTTCCAGCCCAATTCATTACATAGGTCAATGTAGGCATCGCCCTGCGCGGTGGGCAAATGCACGCGCAAACTGTCCGTATAACCGTGGGCTTGCGCGTCCTTGCTTGCTTCAAGCCACAGGCCGAAGACAAGGGCAAGCCAGCAAAATGAGGTTTTATACATAAACAATTGGATGAGTTTGACCACGTCGCGTGCGATAAAGCGGACGCGCAAGGCTAGCCCAGGCTCGTACGGGATGCACAAGTTTTCGTCTAAATCTAGCAAAGCTCAGCGGAGAGAAAGGTGCGCCTAAGGTATTTTTATTACACCGCGTTGTTTCAGACCACGGGCGAAGGCTGCGCTGCGAAGTCTTTGCGGGCGTACACCACGCCGTCCTCTAGGCTGCTGCGCAGGCGGAAACCCAAGTGACGACAGATCTTCTGCATGCCCTGGTTGGCGGGTAATATCTCGGCCGTCACGACGGCTACGCCCTCTTGGCGGGCCACGTCGAGGATCATCTCCAACAGCCGACGGCCCAAGCCTTGCCGCTGGTGCGTGTCGCTGATGAGCATGGCAAACTCGGCCTCGGCGCCGTGGCGCTGGCGCATCAACTGAACAGCCCCCACAATTTTTCCATCGGCACCGGGCAGTTGGGCTACTAGCGTGATTTCGCGTTCGTAGTCGGCAAAGCAAATACGAGCCAGCCGTTCGTGCGACACGCGCTGCTGGTAAGAAAACTTGTAAAAAAAGCGCATGTACACTGAGTCGTCCGAAAGGGTCTGGTGAAAGGCCACAATGGCGGGTTCGTCTTCGGCACGGATGGGCCGGATCAGTATGCGCTGGCCATCGTGCATTTCGAAGGGGCGTTCGTATTGCAGTGGGTAGGGACGAATGGCCAGCGGCACGGCCGGCGACGCATCGGCAGCATCGCGCAGCAACACCCGGGCGTCGAGCACCTGGATGCCTCGGGCCGATACGGCGATGGGGTTGAGGTCTATCTCCTGAATTTGCGGATGATCTACCAGCAATTGACTGAATTGCACCAGCAACTGGGCCAGGCCCTCGACGAGTTCTTCAGATTTGTTGTAGAGTTGCTGGCTGGCTTCGTAGATGCGCGTCTGCTCCATAGCCCGCCGCGCCAGGGTGGTGTTGAGCGGAGGCAGGGCGATGGCCTTGTCGTTGTAGAGCTCGATGATACGCCCACCATTGCCAAAAACAATGACCGGCCCAAAGAACGGATCCACCTGACTGCCCAGATAGACTTCCAAGCCCGTGTGGTGAAACATCTGTTGCACCGTAACGCCTTGAAAAGCTTCGGGACCAAAGTGTTGGGTGGCTTTTTCGCGAATGGCCCGAAAGGCGTGCCGCACGGCCATAGGTTCGTTCAGGTTGAGGTACACCCCGCCCGCCGCGCGTTTGTGGGTGATCATGTCCGAGTTGACCTTGAGTACTACCGGATAGCCAATGGACTCGGCTTGGGTGAGGGCTTCTTGTTCGCTGGCAGCGTAGCGCGTGTCCACCACAGGCAGGCGGTAGCAGTCCATGATGAACTTGCTCTCCAGTTCGGTAAGCAGGGTGCGCTGCCTGCGCTGCGCTCCGCGGAAAATCGCTTCTACCCGCTGCCGGTCGGGAGGCAACTTCTCGAAGGCTTCGGGCACGCGGGGGGTTTGGTAGATGCCGCGCAGGTTGTAGCGGTAGCGCCACATGTAGTTGAACACGCGCGCGCCCGAGTCGGGATAAAGCAGCGTGGGGATGCCCGCCTGGTTAAGCCGCTCGTTGGCTGCCCGTACTTGCTGGTCACCCATAAAGCTGGTCAGAATAGGCTTTTGCTGTAGTTCTTTGAGGGTGCTCAGCAACTCGGCTACTTGGGCCGGGTCATTGCCGGCCTGCGGCGTAAGCACTACCAGCACGCCGTCGTTTTCGGTGTCTTCTACCAAGGCTCGAAGCACGTCGCGGTACAGCTCCGGCGTGGCTTGCTCGCCCAGGTCCACGGGGTTCTGCGTAGGCTTGCGCGACGCGGTCAGCCAGGGGCTCATTTTTTCTTCCGTCGTCTTGCTCAGTTTGGCCATCTGGCCGCCTCCGCGCAGCAGGGCGTCGGCAGCCAGCAGGGCCGGACCGCTCGCGTTGGTAACGATGGCCAGCCGGTTACCCAACGCCGGCGGTTGTTTGTCGAGCACCGAGGCCATGTAAAACAGGTCGCCGATTGTGTCCACCCGCAAGACCCCGCAGCGGCGAAATACGGCGTCGAAGACGTCGTCGTGGCTGATGGTAACTCCGCTAAGACGGCGTTGCACCTGGTGGACGCTGCCCATGCGGCCGGGCTTGATGACGATGATCGGTTTAGTGAACGACACCTCGCGCGCAGCCGATATAAACCGCCGGGCATCGTCCACCTCTTCGAGATAGAGCAGCAGCGCTTTGGTGCGTCCGTCGTCGCCCAAATACGATAGCAGATCCGACCAGCCCACGTCCAGCATCGCTCCCAGGCCGATAAAAGCACTGAAGCCCACTTTCTCCCGGAAACTCTGGTCGAGAATGGCTTCGCCCATGGCCCCGCTCTGCGTAATGAAGGCTATCTGGCCCGCATGGGCCACTTGCCGCAGCGACGAGGCCTGAAATTGGCGGTGGGGCAGCATCAATCCCAAACTGCCCGGACCCAACAGCCGAAACTGATACTGGCGGGCCAGCGCCAGCAATTCCTGCTCGATGGCGTGGCCACCAGCATTGCGCGGCGTGGACGTGTGGATCACCACGCCACCCACGCCCGCCTCTCCGGCTTCTTTCACTACGTCCGTCAGCGTGCGCACCGGCGTGGCAATCAGCACCAGGTCGGGGCGCTTGGGTAGGTCGGCCAGGCGGGCGTAGGCCCGATGGCCCATCACTTCGTTGCGGCGCAGGTTGACGGGATATAACTGGCCTTCGAAGGGTGCCGAGAGCAAATTTCGGAATACGTGATAACCGAGCCGGTCGGACGTATCGGACGCTCCGACAACGGCGATCACGCGGGATTGAAAGAATGTCTTCATAAGATTTGGGCATATCGCCGAGGGTGCAGACAACGACCAGGACCAACAGCCAATTTCCTATACGCAGGCACGGGCATTAGTTTCGGCGCGACCTTTTTGTTTACTAACCGTTGGGCACCTTTTTGCGGTGTCCGTCGTAACGACAGCAAAACTTTTCCCTCTTATTCAGTCAGTTGCTATTTCCTATGCTTAAAAATTTGCTTCCGTTCCTGGCCTTTGCCGCAAGCCTTGCGCCTTCCTACGCGCAGTCGGGCTGTCACGGCGCCGCCACGGCCACCACCGAATTTGCCCAACTGGGGCAAGCGCCCGGTTTTGCCGGTGCGCACGACGAGCCACAACCCCTCACTACGTTTGCCCCGCAGGGCGAGATGATCACCTTTCCGACGGCCGATGGCCGCACCGGGGCGGCCTATGCACTGACGGCCCCCGGCGACACGCGCCGCTACCTGATCGTGATCCACGAATGGTGGGGGCTCAACGACCACATCAAGCAGGAAGCCGAGCGGCTGCACGCCGACCTCGGACTGAACGTGCTGGCCGTGGACCTCTACGACGGCCAGGTGACCGACAAACGCGAAGAGGCTGGCAAGCTGATGCAAAACGCCAACGAAACGCGTATCCGGGCCATTCTGGAGGGTGCCCTGGCCAAGGCCGGCGCTACGGCCCAGATAGCCACCATTGGTTGGTGCTTCGGTGGAGGTTGGTCGTTGCAGACGGCCCTGCTGGCGGGCGAACAGGCCAAAGCCTGCGTGGTCTATTACGGCATGCCCGAAAAAAATCCGAACCGCTTGCAGACGTTGCGCGCACCCGTGCTGGGCATTTTTGCGCAGCAAGACGGCTGGATCACGCCCGCCGTGGTGTCGGAGTTCGAACAAAACATGAAAAAAGCCCGGCGCCCGGTCACCATCCGCCAGTTTGATGCCGACCACGCTTTTGCCAATCCCAGCAACCCCGGCTACAACCGGGAGGCAGCCGATAAAGCTTATCAAGAAAGTATCACCTTTATCAAGGATAAAATGAAGCCATAAGACCAAAAATATGCTTCATTTCATATTAGCAAATATTTATTTTGAATGTTATAAATATTTGTTTTGGCGTAAGGCGCTCGTTTAGGGATGGGCGCTGCAAAAGCGATCTGGCAGTGGTTTTTTAGGATGTATTTTTTGGCGTATAAATCCGGTATTGTGTTGGCCTTGGTAGTATAGTGACTGCGTGAGGCCTCGCCGTAGCCGGACAAAATCTGCCAAAAAACCCTTCCCCACCCAAAAGAAAAAGACAGTACGGCTTGTAGTACGCACGTGCGATAAAAAGCCTATTTCGTGTGCGTACGATATAGCACCAATATGCAAATAAGGTTCTTACGTGCGTGTTACCCCTCGGATGGCACCTCAGCACGCCCTAAGGACTTTTAACGGCCCTCATTCGGTATCCTTGTGCAGAAACGCGCACAGGGATGAAGACCAACCGACTGATTTTAGCATTACTCCTTTCGATATTTTTCTTCGGTGTAGCCCCTGGTCAGTCCATAAAAACCACCCGCGAGGTCGCCCTTCGCCAGCAGGCCGACCAAGCCGCCGAAGCGGCCAAGGTACGGCAAGCCCGCTGCCTGTCGGCGGCCCGCCAGCACGGCTGGGCCATGTGGCAGGCCGATCCGGATGGCACCGTGCGGGTGCTCTACGACGTGACACCCGACGGCCGACCCGTGTACGACATCTCCTGCAACCTGCCCTCGGCCCAACTCTCGCGCACGGATCACCTCTGGCCCGGTGGCCCGGCCAACCGAGCGCTCGACGGCGTCGGCCAGACCCTCGGCATGTGGGATGTGGGCGCCCTGCGCGGCACTCACCAGGAGTTTGGCGGACGGGCCACGGTGCTCAATCCGCAAAATGCGCTCAGCACGCACCCCACGCACGTGGCCGGTACGCTCATCGGGGCGGGCCTCGACGCCCAGGCCAAAGGAATGGCGCCGGCCGCGGCCCTGCGGGCGTTTCAGTCGAGTAGCGACGGCACCCAGATGCCCCTCGAAGCGGCCGCGGGCATGCGTCTTTCCAACCACTCCTACGGCTCCATCGCGGGCTGGTCGTGGAACGGCACCCTGAGCCGCTGGGAATGGTACGGCCGTCCGCAAGTGAGCGAAACTCATGATCCTGATTTTGGCTACTACAGCCAGCGCGCGCGCGCCTGGGATCAGGTCAGCTACGACGCGCCCCACTACCTGATCGTAAAGGCGGCGGGCAACGACCGCAACGAGGGGCCCGCCCCCGGCACGCTGCACTACGTCAACATCAACGGCCAGTGGGTGAGCAGCACCACGCCCCGCCCCAAAGACGGCCCCTACGACTGCCTGCCCACCTACGCCAACGCCAAAAACATCATTACCGTCGGGGCCGTGGCCAGCGGGAGCAATGGCCCGGCCATGGCCTCGTTCAGTGGCTGGGGCCCCACCGACGACGGCCGCATCAAGCCCGATCTGGTGGCCCGTGGCGTGGGGGTACGTTCGGCCGCGCACACTCACGACCAGGCCTACACCCAACTTTCGGGGACTTCGATGGCGGCGCCCGCCGTAACGGGTTCGCTGGCCTTGTTGCAACAGCAATACGCGGCTGCCCACAACGGGGCGGCTCCGCTGTCGTCGGCCTTGAAGGGCCTGGCCCTGCACACGGCGCAACCCCTGGAGGGTGTGGTAGGGCCCGACTACCGCTACGGCTGGGGCCTGCTCGACGCCCGGCAAGCCTCCGACGTACTGGCCCGGCACGGACAGGGACACGTGCTGACGGACTTCGAACTGGCGCAGGGCACGCAGTTTCGCCGATCGTTCACGGCAGAAGACAGCACGGCACTGGTACTGACCCTTTGCTGGACCGACGCCCCCGGCCAGCCCGTGCCCATCGGTACGCTCAATGCGCCCGACCCGATGCTGGTCAACGACCTGGACGTGCGCCTGGTGGGCCCCGACAGCACGGTCTATTACCCGTACATCCTCGATCCGGCCAATCCAGCCCACCCGGCCACCACGGGCGATAACTTCCGCGACAACGTCGAGAAGATTCTGGTTACACAACCCGTGGCGGGCGGACAGTACACGCTGGTAATATCGCACAAGGGGACACAACTGCACGGCGGACGGCAAGTTGCCTCGCTGGTTATCAGCGGGACGAGCACCCTGCAGGTGCCCGCCTACTGCACGCCGACGGTCGGCACCTGGCCGGGCGTGTACAGCCACGGGCTGGCCCTGGGTGGGGCGCCGGGTACCAACGGATTCGGCACGGGCTACGAGGACTTTACGTCCGATAGCCTGGGCGAAGGCCGACTGGGCGAGGCCGTGACGCTCTACGTGCGCAACGGTACGGCACCTGCCCGCCACCGACTTTGGCTCGACCGCAACCACAACCAGCTCTTCGATACCGACGAACAACTCGGCGAACTGGTGCTTACCAATCCGGGTGCGGTGGGTAGCCTGACGGTGGATATTCCGCTTGACTGGCCCACGGGCCACCACCGGGTACGGCTAATCAGTTCGCCGCTGTCGGCCCCCGCCCCTGCCACCTGCGGGGATGGCAGTGTAGGGGAGGTAGAAGACTACACCCTCACCGTCGTGCCGCCCATTACGTACTGCCCACCCGTGTACCTGACGGGTACGCGCTCGGGCGATTTTATCAACGGGGTGTGGCTGGAAGACATTCAGCACGCCAACTCGGGGGCGCGGGGTGGCCCGTCCTACCACGACTATTTCCAGACGATGGGCACCAGCCTGGAAACCGGACAGACCTACGAGCTGACCGTTCAGAATGGTACCTACGGGGGGGTGTTCGCCCACATCGTGGGCTGGATTGACTTCAACCGCAACGGCACCTTCGAAGCCACCGAGCGCATCGGGGTGACCAGTGGCATCCCCAGCATGGGCATCCGCCAGATCAGCTTTACGGTGCCCGCCGACGCCACGCCCGGCCTGACGCGCATGCGCCTGCGGCAGGGCTGGTTCATCCTGACGGACGCCGTAGATCCGTGCGGCCCCTTCAACTTTGGTGAGGCCGAAGATTATGCCATCACGCTAGTGCCCGCTCCGCCCGCGGTGACCATGTTGCAAGGACACGTGCGGGCGGAGAGCGGCGTGCCGGTGTCGGACGTGCGCGTACGCATTGAAAATGACAGCTTGCACTGGCAGGCCTATACCGACGGCACGGGCACGTTTGCCGCGACGGTCAGCCCGGACCCCTACGTCCTGACGCCCAGCCGCCCCGATTCGGTTGTGGACGTGGCGGGACTTTCGGTGCTCGACCTGAGCCTGATCCAGCGCCACGTGCTGGGCATTGCGCTCCTGCCTTCGCCCTACAGCATCATCGCGGCCGACGTCAACCGGTCGCAGACAGTCACGACGCTTGACTTGGCCCTGATCCGGGCCGTGTTGCTGGGCAATGCCGGGCAGTTTCCCGGCAGCGAGCCGTGGGCATTTGTCAGCAAAGACTTTGTGTTTGCCCAACCCCAACAGCCCTTTCCGTTTGCTGCTTCGCGTACTTACCAGCCCGGCACCCCTGCGGTTGCGCAGGATTTCGTGGCCATCAAGTTGGGGGACGTGAACGCCTCGTGGGTTCAGACCGACCAACGGCCTGCTACAACCGATACCGTTCGTTTTGTGCCTGACCCATTTCCCACCCACGGACAACCCGACGATGAGTGGGCAATGGCCGTGCGCGTGTCCGATTTCAGTCACATCAACAGCTACCAGTTTGCCCTCGACTGGGACCCGGCCGTGCTGACGTGGCTGGGGGCAGTGCCCGAAGCTTTGTCGGCCACCTACGGATTGCAAAGCACGGGTGCCGGAAAACTCACTACCTGCTGGGTACATCCGCAGGGCCAGGACGTATCATTGCCCGACAGCACTGTGGCCTTTGTAGTGCGCTTCCGGATAAACGCTGCGCCGGACACAGCCCTGACGCACCCGGTGGCATTGTCTTACAAGTTCAGCTCCGAAGCCTACGATGCGCAGCTATTCCGGCGGGCCGTGACCTTTGGCCCAGCAGAGGCGTCGGGCCAGGGAGTTACCTCTTCGAAAGTGGCCCCGACATACCGACCCTCGGCGTATCCCAACCCGTTCCGCACGAGCGTTTGGCTCAGCGTACCCAGCCCGAACGGAGCATCGGCTGACCTGCGTATTTGCAATGCACTCGGGCAGTTGGTGCGCGTGCAACGGGTGGTGGCCGATGCCGGGCACTTGCGCTGGCAATGGGATGGCGCCGATCAGCGCGGGGCATCTGTGGCCCGTGGCGTCTATTACGTGCACTGGCAGGTGGGCGAGCAGTCGTTTGTGCAGCGCGTAGCACGGGAGTAAGATTTCTTAAAAAGCCGTAGCGCGGGCCGTGCGTCGTAGCGGAACTGCTTCGTTGTCGCTGTGCGCAGTCCTTGCAAAAGCGCGCTTTAGGGGCCCCAATTGACTTGCTAGGGAAGATTTTCCCTTGTGGACAGGCGGATAGGGTGCGTTAGAAAAGGGCGCGTACGTCGGTCTGGGCCGTATGGTGAGGGGCAATCGAACTTGGGCTGTACGTGTAATGCCGGGCGGGATAACCACCGGAAAAACCTTGTACGTTGCCGTACATTTGGCTACTGCCTTCTACCGATATGCACACCGCCCTTGACATTGATACTGCCCTTCGGGCCTTCGAATTGCGCGAAGATATTCGGATTCTCTACGCCTGCGCAACGGGTGCACACGGGTGGGGACTGGCCGCGCCCGACTCGCCCGAAGAGGTGCAATGCGTGTACATCAAAACGCAAGACTGGTACCTTTCCATTGAAGACCAGCCCGAGGCGTGCGAAAGCACTTGCGAGCGCGGAGGCATTCACCTCGTCGGTTGGGATATTCGGAAAGCCCTGCGTCATTTCCGGCGTTCAGACGGAGCGGTCTTCGAGTGGTTGCAGTCGCCGGAGATCTACTGCGACCGGGGGCCGTTGCGCGAGCAACTGCTGCGGGCCGCTCCGGACTTTTTCTGTCCGCAGGCGGGGCTGACCTACTACCTGCAACTGGCCGAAGCGCAATTTGCCGAAATAAAGGTAAAGGGCCGTCCGGAAGTGGGCTTGCTGATACTGCTCAACGGGCTGCGCGCCCTGCTGTCCACGGCGTGGATCGCCGAATTTGGGGTGGTGCCTCCGGCCAATTTTGCCAAGTTGCTGCACGTACTCAAAGGCAAAACGGCCTACGACGCCTTGTTGGAAGAGGCCGAAACGTGGTTGGAGCTTCGCCGCCAAACCTGCCACACCGTTACCGTGCCACTGACCCCGTCGGCAGAGAATTTCATGGCCGAACAACTGCAAACAGGCCGCCTGCTGGCCGCCCGACTGCCCCGCCGCTGGCCCGACCGCCACCGCCTGGATCACCTCTTCCGGCAGGTGCTACACCAGACCATCGGTTAGCTCAGAGCAACTGGTGCTCGACGGCAAAACGCACCAGGCCGGCCGTGTTGCGGACATTGAGCTTGCGCAGCAAGTTACGACGGTGCGTCTCGACGGTGTGGGTACTGATGGCCAGGGCCTCGCCGATTTCGCTAGTGGTGTGCTCGGCGGCAATGAGGCGTAAGATGTGCCGCTCTCGCTTGGTGAGTTCGGCGATGGAGGCCGCCTCGGCCGTGGGCGCGGCGGGGGTAGCGGGCTGGCGCAAGGGCGTGAGCATCGTATTGACCACCTCTTGACCAAAATAGGTGCCACCCCCCGCCACGCGCCGGATCGCCGTAATAAACTCGTCGCGGCCAGCATTTTTGAGGATGTAGCCGTGTGCACCCGCCCCGATCAGGTCCGAGATGTGCTCGCGGGTGTTGTACATGGTCAGGATCAGCACCCTTTGCTCGGGATATTGCGCGCGTAGCAGGCGGGTAGCGGTCAGGCCGTCCATCCCCGGCGGCATGCTCAGGTCCAGCACAATCAGGTCGGCCTGTGTGTTGGGCAGCAGACCGAGCAACTGGCGACCATCGTGGGCCGTGGCGCAAATCTGGATGTCGGTTTCTTTGCTGAGCAGAGCCCGCATGCCATCAATAATCATCTGGTGGTCGTCCACCACAATGAGGCGAATGGTCGGAGGTACGTCTTTGGGCAAGGCAGTAATACGTTTGCGAGGAGTAGAGACCGGATTGGGCCGCGGTCAGATACAAAAAAGGACTACCGGAAAGGAAACCGCTACGAAAGCGGAAGGTCTACAATTACTGTCGTGCCGTTTCCTTTTCCGGAGTCCACGTGGCAGGAACCATTCAGTTTTTCGACGCGTACCTGAATGTTTTTAAGTCCCATGCCTTTGCGGTTACCTTCCCAAGTGTTGAAGCCGACGCCATCGTCTTCAACGAGAAGATTAATATTTTGATCGTGTTGGGTAATCTGAATCGTGATTTGCGTGGCCTGTGCGTGCCGCAAGATGTTGCTGATCAGTTCCTGCACGATCCGGTACAGCTCTAGCTGCCGCCCCGAATCGAGGGACATTTCGGCCAGCCCGTGCACCACCAGTTCTACCCGAATCAGCCCCGAGGCTTCGAGCATCCCTTTCAGCTCCAGCAAAGCTGGCCGCAGGCTGAAGTGAGCCGTTTCGCTGCTGACCATCACCTGGGCAATCTGACGTACCTCCTGACAGGCCCGGTCAATGAGGCCGTTTACTTGCTCGTACTGATCGTGGTAATGCGCCGTGAGTGGCTGCACTTCGGCGCAGAGGGCACTGTAGTTAAATTTGGCCGTCGAAAGCAGGCTTCCGAGTCGGTCGTGCAGGTCGCGGGCAATGCGTTTGCGCTCGGCCAGTTGGGCTTCCATCACCGCGTCGAACGACCGGATTTCCTGCGCCCGGAGCATAGCTTCAATGCGCTGTTTGTAGATTTCCTCATTTTTGCGGTGAATTTGCCGGGACGCCCGTTGACGCTGCCAAAAAATGACGAAGGCAGCGGCCGTAAGCAATACGACCAACACCAGCAGCAGGAGCAAGGCGCGTTGCTCGGTATCCTTACGGGCGATGACGGCCGTTTGCAGCTCCTGGGTTTGTTGCAAATACCGAATCTCTTCGTTTTTTTTCTCCGTCTCGAAGGCTTCGCGCAGGCTCAGCAGCGCGCGTTGTTTTTCCTGGCCCAGGATGCTGTCGCGGATCACCTGGCGTTCGCGGGTCAATTCGTATGCGCGGGCGAAACCGCCCCGGTCGGCCTCGGCGGTGGCCATCCAGTTGAGCGCGTCTTCGACCAGCAAAGGGTCGCCCAACTGCCGCGACAAGGCCAGGCAGCGACTGAAATAATCGTACGCCTTTTGCGGCCGCCGTTGCAATTGGGCCATGTGGCCCAGACTGATGAGTGTGTAGGCCTCCCCCTCGGGATTGCTGAGCTGATGGTGCAACTCGAGGCTACGGGTAAAATAGTCTTCGGCCCGCACAAAATCGCCCCGGCGTTCGCTGAGTTTCCCCAGGGCATTGAGGGCAAAAGCATTGGAATTTGTATTGTGGGTGCGCTCGCCCCAAAGCAGGCTCTGGCGAAACTGCTCGGCGGCCTCTTCGTTGCGCTCCAGTAGCATCAGGACGTTGCCAATGTTGAGGTACACCTGCGAGAGCAGCGAAATATTGCCCATCTGGGTACAGAGGTCGCGTTGCTTCTTGAAGTATTCCAGGGCCGAGGCCAACTCCCCGAACTCGGCATAGGCAATGGCTACGGCGTTGTACGTCCGGGCCAGGCCCAGGCTATCCTCGCTCGCTTCGAAGAAGCGTACACAGTCGAGCAGGATGCGCAGGGCGTTTTCATAGTCCCCCTGCACGAGCAAGACCGATGCGTAGCGAAATTCGGCCTGATGCTGGTTGCTTTCGTCGCCCTTGGTGCGAGCCAGGTCGCGGGCCATCTGTACGTAATACAGTGCCGAGTCCGTAAGGCCGCGCCCTTCGAAGGCCTGTGTGAGGCCAATCAGGCTGGTAAACTGACCTTCGACGTAGTCCACTTGTTGGGCTTCGCGGTGCGCCCGGTGGAAATAGTGGGCCATGCTGTCGAAGTGCACCGACTGAAATGCCTGCCCCAATTGGTTGAGCACGTCCACACGGGCCATGCCTGTGCGCACATCGAGCAATTGCTGGAGCGAATCTACCCGTTGCTCGATAGAGGCAGCGTGGGCGTACACATCGGCGCGCGCCGCCGGAGTCCACGGGCCAACGAACAGCCAACAGATTGGCAGCCATATCTTTTTGTTTGACCCGCGCACCACGCGCCCGGCTTGATCAGAAAAAAGATTTGCAAAAAAGGTGCTTAAGGACAGGTGCATATACAATGGTGTCAAGCAAGTACGAGAGAAGCCTGCTGACAAAAATCACGGTTTTCCGTGATTTTTGTGTCGCGCATAGGCAGTTGCTTGCGACGTAATTTTTAGTAGACTTCGTTGAGAATTATTCACTTTTTTGAATAGACCGCTGTGCGCCATTCAAAAAATCTGTAGTTATTCGACGGGTCGTTCAAAACTGGTGACGGCCATTTGCCGAAATCTGTGCCACCGTGGCTAGTATGGCGAAAGATGAAGTTCTCAGGCGCATCGGCGAACGCGTGCGCGAGTTGCGCA
>DAIMZG010000014.1:0-21098 GCA_036734065.1 Catalimonadaceae bacterium | reverse complement strand
ACGTCGAACTCAACGGACTTTTCTACCTCATTGGCGGTCGGGGCAACAAGGCCATCCAGGTGTACAATCCCGTCACCGACACCTGGAGCAACACGGGGGCCTTCACCAACGATATTCACCACTTTCAGGCCATTGCCTGGAACGGCAAAATTTACATTGTCGGGGCATTTACGGGAGGTTTTCCTAGCGAAAATCCGCTAACGACCATCAAGATTTTCGACCCGGTCACTAACCAGCTTACCGACGGAGCCACCATTCCGGTCAATCGGCGGCGTGGCTCGGCGGGGGTGGCTGTTTATAACGATAAATTTTATGTAGTGAGCGGCAACCGGCTGGGTCACCGCAAGTTTTTGATGGACAACCAGACCATTGCCCACGCGCCCTGGTTCGATGTCTATGATCCGGCCACCGACACGTGGCAAGTATTACCCGATGCCCCCCGCGCCCGCGATCACTTCCACGCGGCCGTAATCGGCGATCGGCTCTACGCCGCTTCGGGGCGCCGCTCCAGTTGGGAGAACGGAAACTTTCCGGCCACCTTTGCGCCCACCGAACCGGCCGTGGACGTGTTCGATTTCACGACCAACCAGTGGCTGACGGGCAACGACGTGCCCGACGACATCCCTACGCAACGGGCGGGGGCTTCTTCGGTAGTTTTCAACGATGAACTGATCGTTATTGGCGGCGAGATTCAGAACAATCCGCCAAACGACCTGGCCTTGAACGTTACCGAAGCCCTCGACCCGACCACGGGCACCTGGCGGACGTTGGCACCGCTCAACCTGCAACGCCACGCCACACAGGCGGTTTTGTTCGACGAAAAAATTTACCTGCCCGCCGGCTCAAAGACCCGGGGAGGAACCGAAATCCTGTCTAGTGAAGCCTACCAGGAGGTATTTGCCTTCACCGAGTTTAATACCTGGACAGATGTAACCAATGGTTTAAAGCCCCGGGCCGAGGCGCAGCCTATCCTCTACATGGGTAAACTGCATCTCTTCAATGGCTTTGCTCCTGACATTAAGATCGAAAATTCGAGCGAGGCTTTTGACATTGCCACTCGGCAGTGGTCGCCCCTGGCTACGATGCCCAACCAGCCCAATGGCAATCCCTGGGCCATGACGCACAACGGTATTGCGCAGGTGGGTGATACGGTGTGGCAGGTCGGCGGGCGGATTGGCAACAATCCTGGGCCCGTGACCAACAAAGTATGGTGGTATTTGCTCAGCTCCGATACGTGGATTGAGTCGCCGTATCCGCTGCCGGTGCCCGCTGGCGGGGGTGGGGTAGGACGTCTGGGGCGCAAGCTGCACTACGTAGGGGGCTTCGATCCGCAGGCCAGTTGCGACGTGGACCTGCACCTGGTCTTTGACCTGGACGACCCGGCCGCCGGGTGGGTAAGCTACGACAACTCGCCCATGCCCATGCCGCGCAATCACTTCGGCACTGCCGTAATGGGCGGCAAGCTCTACACCATTGCGGGCCAGAACGGCCACGACGGCTGCCTGAATGGTATTAATATCAAGGCTGTACACGTGTACGATCCGGCTACTGACGCTTGGACGCAGTTGGCCGACTTTCCGATTAATAACTCGCACATCGAGCCGGGTACGTTCGCCATTGATGGCAAGATCTACGTGGTGGGCGGGCAAAACCAAGGCAATGGCAGCGTATTCGATGCAGGTAAAAATGTGTACGTGCTCGACCCGGCTGCCAATAACGGTTTGGGCATCTGGACCAAGCTCGATGACTTTGAACTGCCCGAAAACCTGTTGGCACCCGCGGCCCGCATCGTGGGCGACGAGTTTATCGTGACACACGGCGGGGCGCCCAATACGGGCGTGCCAACTGACAAAACGCGTATCAAAAACATCTTGCGCGTACCCAACCGCAGCCTAGGGTTCAATCCGGCGGCGCCCGCCGTGGTACTCGAGCCCAATGCGACCGCGACGGTATCCAGCATCCTTTTCAGCCAAACCGAATCGGCCAACTATACCATCAGCACGGCCGGACTGCCCGCGTGGCTTTCGCTCAACAAAACCAACGGCACGGCCGAGGAATCGCACGAGCAAATTGACCTGACTTTCAACACGGCTGGGCTCACCCAAGGTATTTACACCCACACGCTGACGGCCAGTGCGCCTGACTACAGTCCGGCGACCATGACCGTCACGCTGGAGGTGATTCAGCCGGGCGTACCTGCAATCACCAATCCGGGCGATCAGGAAGACCGGGAAGGCGATACGATCTCGCTGGCGATTCAGGCGACCCTGTCGGGTGGTGGCGAACTGTCCTATACGGCCAGCAACCTGCCTGCCGGACTGACCATCAACGCAGCCTCGGGCATCATCAGTGGCGTGATCGCAGCGGGCGCTGCGGCCACCAGTCCCTACGCTGTACAGGCAATCGCCACCTCGAGCAATGAAGTGAGCGACACGGCTAATTTCGTTTGGGTGGTAAAAGAACCACTTGTAATCGGGCCAGCCTTGTTCCGAATCAACGCGGGCGGGCCTACCGTCACCACGAGCGGCACGGCGTGGCAGGCGGGTGCTGCCTTCTTTACCGGAGGCAATACGTATTCAAACGCGGTGCCCATCGCCAATACAAACGACGATGTCTTGTACCAGACCGAATACAGTGCTGTCAATAACAACACGCCGTTCAACTTTGCGGCACCCGTAGCGAATGGTACGTATTATTTGGCGCTGCACTTTGCCGAAATATTCTGGGGCGCACCGGGACCAGGCCTTAATAATGGCGGACCGGGGAAACGCGTCTTCAGTTTGCAAATAGAAGGGGAAAACCCGTCTAACCTCCAAAACATTGATCTTAATGCCTTGGTAGGCTCTACTACAGCACTTATCCTCAATCATGAGGTCACTGTAACGGACGGAGAGTTGAATATTTTCTTTACTTCCACCGTGGATCAACCCAAAATTTCGGCCATCGAGATTTTCTCCACGGGCGAAGCCCCGCCGCCCACCAACACGCCGCCGACGGTGGTCAATCCGATCAACAACTTTACGGTAGGGCAGAACGCGGCGCCCTCGGTGCTGGACGTGAGTGAGGTGTTTGCCGATGCCGAAGACGACAATGCCACGCTGGGGCTGAGTGTGCAGTCCAACAGCAACCCCGGTTTGGTGGGCACGAGCCTGTCGGGCCAGACGCTGACGCTGAACTACGGGGCGGGCCAGTCGGGCCAGGCCACGATCGTGCTGCGGGCTACCGACTCGGGCGGCTTGTTCGTGGACGAGAGCTTTACGGTGACGGTGACGCCGTCGGCTCCGCCCACCAACACGCCGCCGACGGTGGTCAATCCGATCAACAACTTTACGGTAGGGCAGAACGCGGCGCCCTCGGTGCTGGACGTGAGTGAGGTGTTTGCCGATGCCGAAGACGACAATGCCACGCTGGGGCTGAGTGTGCAGTCCAACAGCAACCCCGGTTTGGTGGGCACGAGCCTGTCGGGCCAGACGCTGACGCTGAACTACGGGGCGGGCCAGTCGGGCCAGGCCACGATCGTGCTGCGGGCTACCGACTCGGGCGGCTTGTTCGTGGACGAGAGCTTTACGGTGACGGTGGAAACTGCTCCCGACACGGGCTTTGCGTTCCGGATGAATGCCGGGGGCCCGGCCGTCACCACGGGGGGCTTCGACTGGGCCGCCAACGGGTTCTTTACGGGTGGCCAATCCAAGAATTTTCTGGGTACGGGTTTCCCCGAAATTCAGAATACGGACAGCGACACGCTGTTCCGCACCGAATACAGCGGGCAGGGAAGCACCAACATGGCCAGTTTTACCTTCGCCTACCCGGGTCTGGCTCCGGGCTTCTACACCGTGCGGCTGTACATAGCCGAGATCTACTGGGGTGCGCCGGGTGCGCCGGGCAATCCGCAAGTGGGCACGGGCCAGCGGGTCTTCAGCGTAGCGGTAGAAGGCACGCAGCCACCCAACCTGCAGAACCTGGATCCGACGGCCATCACGGGCGGGCCTTTCATCGCCTTCGTGCGGGAGACGACCGTGGAGGTGACCGACGGCACGCTCAACATGACCTTTGCGGCGACGGTGGATCAGCCCACGGTTTCGGCCATCGAGATCATCCGCGTGGGTCGCTGCGCGCCTTTTTCTACCCTCGATTGCGACCAGCTGACGGTGGTCAGCCCCTATACAGCAGACTGGGCCAACGGCGCGGGCGGCATCTCCGGGCAGGCCGACGACCTGGGCACGGGCTTCACGGTGGTGTATCCGCCCGATGCCCGCCTGGTCGAAGATGGCCCCGCGCCTGATCCGGCTGTGCCGGGCTACCAGCCCAACCTGTTGGAAGTAGATCCGCTGGCGGGCACGCTCAGCCTGACCACCACCAAGGGCAATGCCCTGGGTGCCTTCAATACGCAACTGAACATGCTGGCCGTCAAGGCGGCTACTTCCGGAGTGACGCTCGAAGCGCGCGCCGAGCTGCTGGCGCTGCCCGATCCGGGCACGGCCCAGGGGCAGGAAGCCGGGCTTTGGTTCGGCATAGACCAGGATAACTACGTCAAGTTGGTGACCAAGGCCATCGCGGGTGCCGGGGGCAATGCCTACGAAATACTGCTCTTGCACGAGGCCAACGGCGTGACGGTTGACAGCACGCAGTTGACGGATGCCGTGGCGATTGGCGACAACGTGCTGCTGACCTTCCAACTCAATCCGGCCACGCAGACCGTGCAGGCCTTCTACGAAGTGAACCGGAGTGGCAATCCGGTGGCGGTGGGCAGTACGCTGACCGTAGCCGACACCCTGTTTACGGGGGCCGAACTCGACGGCGGAATGGGCACGCTGGTGGGGATCATGGCGACGCAAGCTGCCGCCACCCTGCCGCTTACCTTCACCTTCGGCGAGTTTACGTTGCTGAGCAATGACGCTCCGCTGCCGATTGCCCTGCTGGACTTCACGGCGCGCAGCACCGATCGGGGTGTGCAGCTCGACTGGCAAACGCTTTCGGAAACCGACAACGACTACTTTACTCTCGAGCGGTCGAAGGATGGCCAAGCGTTTCTGCCCATCGCCCGCCTGGAGGGGGCAGGCTCCCACCAGGGCTTGCTCAGCTACACCTACCTCGACGAGCAGCCCCTGAGTGGTCGGTCGTACTACCGCTTGCGGCAGACGGATTTCGACGGCACTTTCAGCCTGTCGCCGGTGCGGATGATAGACCGCAACCAGGAGGCGCTGCGTTCGTTCCGGGCGTTTCCCAACCCCAACACGGGCGAGCGCATCCGGGTCGAGTTGGAAGGGCTGAACGCCGACGAGGTGCTGACGCTCGGTCTCTACGACGCCCTGGGTCGCCCGGTGTACCGGATAGAGGGGCGTTCGGACGCCGGGGGCCAGTACGTGGGCACGCTGCAGCCCGCCCGTAAGTTGAGCGGCGGGGTGTACTGGCTGCAAGTCAGCACGCCCTATAGCCAGTGGCAGCAGAAAATCATCGTGCGCTAATCGGTTATCGCACAGCCGTGAAAACCGGGGGCCCCAGGCTCCCGGTTTTTTTCTGTCCAATGAGGCCTTACTTTCGAATAAAAAACGCATGAATCCTTCAAAGACACCCCGCCAGTCGCAAGCGACCATGACCGAACTGGTGCTACCCAACGACACCAACCCCCTCAATGCCCTGATGGGCGGACGGATGATGCACTTGATGGACATCGTGGGTGCCATCGCGGCCCAGCGCCACGCCAGCGCTCGGGTAGTGACGGCCTCGGTGGACAATGTGTCCTTCAAAACCCCTATTCAGCTTGGGGAGGTCGTGACCTTGGAAGCACAGGTGACGCGGTCGTTTCATACCTCGATGGAAATCCACATTGATGTCTGGGCCGAAGACATTCCCCAGCAACTCAAGCGCAAGTCGAACGAAGCGTTCCTGACTTTTGTGGCCCTCGACGCCGAAGGCAAGCCCATGGCGGTGCCGGAAGTGATCCCCGAAACCGCGCGCGAACAAGAGCTATACGCCGGCGCACTGCGGCGGCGCCAGTTGCGTCTGATCCTGGCCGGACGCATGCGGCCCGAAGAAGCTACGGAGTTGAAGTCTATTTTCGATATTCGACAGACGGCACCCCAGCGATGAGTTGATTATCTGCCGGATGCTGCGTACTTTAAGAAACTAAATGGGTAAGAGATGTCCACAGAAGAAATTCGCGCGCGCGCTTTCCTGATTCACTTCGTGGATGCGCCACTCTGCCTAGTGCCCGACGGGCCCGGATCGTCGGCGGCCCCGGAACGCGCCGATACGGGGGACACCGCCCCCAGCCTTTCTTTACCGCTGGCCTACGAAGGCGCCAATCGGCGGGGTATCGTGGTGGTGACCGACCGCCTGCACGACGAAGACCGGGCACTGTTGCTACGCATTTTGCAGTCGGTACACGTTACGGCCGACGACGTGGCCCTTTTCGTCCAGTCCGAGTTTGACGTACTTGCTCACCGGCAGGCGTTGACCTTCGAACACCTGATTGTCTTCGGAGCGCGGTTGGTATCGCCGCTAACGGACACACTTTATCAGCCAGTAGAAACTGAAAAAATCCGAGTGCTACGGGCGCACGCGTTGTCACACCTGACCGTGCATACGGCCGACAAACGCGCCTTGTGGAATGCCTTACAATCCTTCTTTATATAAAAAAACACAACCCTGCTTACACCATGAAAAACCAAAAGATTGTCGTGCTCAGCGGCGCGGGCGTAAGTGCCGAGAGCGGCATCAACACGTTTCGGGATTCGGACGGCCTCTGGGAAGGGCACGACGTGATGTCTGTGGCTTCGCCCGAAGGCTGGTTTCACAACCCGGTGAAGGTGCTCGAGTTTTACAACCAGCGGCGCAAACGACTGCTGGAAGTGGAACCCAACGAAGGGCACAAATTTCTGGCTCAGTTAGAGGCCCACTACGACGTAACGATCGTCACCCAAAACGTGGATGACCTCCACGAACGGGCGGGGTCTTCGCACGTCATTCACCTGCACGGCGAGCTACGCAAGGCGCGTAGCACGTCCGACGAAAAGATCATTTACGAAATGTCGGACTGGGAAATGCACCTGGGTGATATGTGCGAGCTGGGCTCGCAACTGCGTCCCCACATCGTCTGGTTTGGCGAAGCCGTACCCATGATGGGCGAAGCGATCTCGCACGTGAGCGAAGCCGATATCTGCATTGTGGTTGGCACGTCCATGCAGGTCTATCCGGCGGCCGGGTTGGTGGACTACGTACCCCGGGCGGCCCAGTTCTACGTCGTGGATCCCAGAATGCCGCTGATACAGCCCCGCCCCAACCTGCACCTGATCGAAGAAAAGGCTACTGTAGGTTTGCAACAAGTCTATCAGGAACTGATGGCCCTGGTCTGAGCTATTTCTTAGTGAACTTCTCGGTAAGGCGATCCACGTGTAAATAGTAGTCGCCCGGCGGCAGATCGGCCAGTTCGATAGTGGCTTCGTCACCCTCACGCACCACCTCTCCAAACTCGTCGAGGATTTGGTAGGGGGCTGGCCGCGAGAGGGTGATGCGGTCGCGCACGCGGCGGCGGGGCGAAAACGTGACGGGAGACGCATCCGACACGTAGGCCAGTACGTCGGAGTAGTGGACTTCGCCGCGCTCGTTCGAGGCCTTGATCCGGTAGCGATTTACGCCCGAAAAGTGCTCAGCCTTCACTTCGTAGGCGCTCACGTCGCCCGTGTTTTCAGCACGGATAAAAGACGTCATCACCACCCAGCCGCTTTTCAAATCTTTTTCGACTACGTAGGCTGTTTGGGGCGTTTCGCCCTGCGCCGACCACCGGATCACCGACTCTTTGATGGCGGCCGATCGAAAGGCAAAGGGGCGCTCGGTGACCACAGCTTCGGCGTTGATCACTTCGGGGCGGCAGTGCGATTTGTGCAAAATCCGAATACGTACCGGGCTCTCGGGCGGAAGGTGGCCCAAGGTGATGGTGTAGGCGCTGGCCCGAATATCGGAAAGTACCAGCGCGTCGTTGACGTACACTTCGTCCGTACAGAAAGTGCGCGAGTCGAGGTCGTACGGATTGCGGACGTAAATATCCTTCCCCTGATAAACCCCCGTCAGGGTCAGTTCACCCGCCCGGACAGGGAGCACCGTCGTGAGACTTAATGTCAGTAGCAAAAGATACCGTTTCATGGATATTCACCGGCGATCGGCTGCTCACGGTTTTGTGGCATTCCGCTTGCCTCGTCTGGCAAAGTAGCAAATAACTTCACAAACGCCCACGGTCCGACGAAGGTGCAGCGTAGTGCGCCGGTGGCCGGCCCTATTCGAAGCGCAGCGACTCAATAGGATCGAGCCGGGAGGCCTTGTAGGCCGGGTAGTAGCCCGAAGCAAGCCCCACCAGCACGCAAAGCAAAAAAGCGACGCCAATCCACAACCAAGGCACCACAAATTGCCCACCCTCGCCCACCAGGGTCGCTACCAGGTTGCCGATGCCCAAGCCGAAGATCACGCCCGCCAGCCCACCAAGTAGGCAAATGGCAATGGCTTCGATGAGAAACTGCTGCCGGATGCGTTGCGGAGTGGCCCCCAGGGCTTTGCGCACGCCAATTTCGCGCGTGCGCTCGGTGACCGACACCAGCATGATGTTCATCAGCCCAATGGCCGCGCCCACCAAGGTGATGATGCCGATGCCAAATCCGCCCATTTGCAGTTGTTGGGTAGTTTCGTTGATGGTGTTGAGCAAGGACTCGGAGCGGCCAATCTGGAAGGATTCTGGCTGGCCAGGGCGGTCGCCGCGGATGCGCCGCATCAGCCCCGTGGCTTCGCTGATCTGGTAGTCTATTTCCATCACGCTGGGCACAATGGTCTTGATCTGGTAGGTCAGTTCACGGCCGCTGGCTACTTGGTTGGCCGTGCGCAAGGGCAGCAGCACGGCCCGATCTTGGCTGTTTCCGCCCAGCGATCCCCCCTTTTTTTCTAGCATTCCTACAATACGGCAACGCGTGCCCAGCACCCGGATTTGCTCGCCGAGTGGGTCTTGGTTGGGAAACAACGCTTCGCGAATCTCGGGCCCGATGATGCACACAGCCACGCCGTAGTCGAGTTCAGTGGGAGAGAACGTACGTCCACTGCCGAGGGTGAGTCCCTCGGCCACCAAGAAGTTTTCGTCGGCACCGATCACCCGCGAGTTGGGGTTGGTGGTGCGTGCCAGGTGTTTGAGTTGCGCCGAGCCCGTTACGACGGTCGAAAGGCTGACCCGCGCCACGAGGGGATAGTTGGTCTTGTAGCGATCGGCCTCTTCGTAGCTGATGTTGGGATAGACACGGTCGGTCTGGGCTTGGCCACGACGGCGGGTATTTTTGGTTTCAATCTGAAACGACTGACTGCCCAACTCAGAAAGGCTGCTGCTGATGGTACGCTGCAGCCCGTCAATGGCCGTCAGGATACCCACCAGGGCAGTGATGCCGATGGCGATGATGAGGGCCGTCAGGACGGTACGCAGCAGGTTGCCGCTAATGGCCCGCAGGCTTTCCCGAAAATTCTCCAGCAGGTTCATAATGCATTTGTCGTACCTAGATCACGAAACTAGGACGGGGAGGAAACATACGTAAACTTATTCGGACAATCGGCCAAAAGCCGGGGCCAGAGGCCTTACCACGGTGGAAAAGCGCAGGTTGGCAGTAAGTTTTTGAGAAAATGGATGCGGCTTTCCGCTACTCCGTCAAGTTCTGACGGAGTAGCTGGTTTCCTTGCCGAAGCAAATAGGACGAATACCATGCTCATGTCTCCAAGAAAACCCGTTGCCCGCCGTGCCCTTCCGGCGGCCTTTCTGATGCAATATCCCTACCTCGACTGGTGGATACAGCACTACGGATATCTGCAAATGGGTAGCCACGACGACTTCGGTCCGGGTGGCTGGCTGACCGTGGCCGACGACGAAGGCATCTGCTACCAGACGCGCGCGCTCCATTCGGTAGATGAGGCCCTGCGAGCCGCCGAGCACCACCTGCGCACGGTGATTTTTCCCGAGCGTTTTGCCGATGCGGTGATCCAGCAGGTAGAGGCTGCCGCCTTGCGCCGCCGTTGGGAATGAGCTATTCGGGCAGTTCGAACAGGGGGCGACTGCGCCACCCTTGGTAGGGGGTGCCCAACTGGCGCAACTGATCGGCGCGGGCCGTCAGAAAAGCGTTGTAGGCTTTGGCCCGTCGGTCGTAGGTGATGCGGTAAATCAATACGCTGTCTTGGGCCAAGTAAATGTCGTTTACCAACTCTTCGATGAGCGGATACGCCTCCACATTGGGCGTGCTGGCCGCCAGCCGCACGGTGGCAGTCACCAGCGAATCGCGGCCGGCGTCGAAGCGGTCAATCCGATCCGATTCGGCCACGCTGACTTCGTCGTAGCGCAGGGTGTCGAGCCGTTCGAGGTGCATCTGCAAGCGCGCCACGGCCAGGCGATCGTGCTCCGGCACGTAGCTGATCTCGTCGAGCAGGCGGCCCAGGTTGCGAAGTTGGCGGGTTTCGGAGGCCGCCAGCCGCATCCAGTCAGTCTGGACGGAGACTTGCAGAGAGTCGGCTTCGGTGCGCAGGGCGGCGGGCGGGAGCGGGGCGGCGGTTTGCTCGGCCCCGGGGCGCGGACCGCAGGCCCAGGCCACGACGATCCATAAAAAAATTAGGCCCCATCGGCAGACTATGTTCAATGCCTTCGCTATCATAATTCAAAATTAGGGGGTTCGGCCAGAAAATAAAAAAACCGCCCGGAGGCGGCTGGTGTACGCAAAGTGGGCAGCCGACAAGGTGGTGGGTGGGCTGCCGGGCAAGCTACTATGTTGTTTGAACAGTCCGCTGCCCGATACCTTGCAACAACATACTGCTCAGCTGCTGAGCCAGTTGCGAAGGTGTCAGGCCTCCATCGGGTTTATACCAAAGATGCATCCAGTTGAGGGCCGATAACACGGTGACCGCCGCAAACTTGACATCGGTGGGGGCAAACTCGCCCGCCGCGATACCCGTGCGCAATACCGTGCGAAATTTTTCTTCGTACGCTTGCCGAAGTTGCAAAAACTCGGAAAGGTGCGGCTCGCTCAGGTGACGCCATTCGTGCGAGAAAACGGCCGAGGAAGAAAGGTTGTCCGTCACCACCTGCACGTGGGCCGCAATGTAACGCTGCAGCCGCTGGGTAGGTGAGAGGTCGGCTTCCCGATCGGCCTGGTCGAGGCCATCGAAGAACGCTTGCGCCGTACGGAAGCAAATCTGCTGAAGCAGCGCTTCCTTGGAAGGGATGTGTGAATAGAGGGAGGCCGCTTCTACGCCCAAGTTCTGCGCCAAGTCGCGCATGGAGGTGGCTGCGTATCCCTTATCCCGAAAAAGTTCGGTAGCCTTACGTTCGATGGCTTGTTTTCTGGATAATCCGGGCTTGATCCGCATGGGCCTGCAAGATGGTTAAACTAACAATCGTTAGCAAGTAAATGGTAATTTTACCCGCATAATTTTGGGTTGATCTGACCGGGAGGGCAGCCATCAGCCAAAATCGTGCGTACCTCCGTAAAATCCACTTTTAACTTCTGCCATGTCCGACGACACGCCTAGCCGTGGGCAAGAATTCCTCGAGCGCATCCAACTGCTTTTCTACGCCGCCGTAGCCCTTTCGCTGCTTTTGTTCGGCTACCTCTACTTGCGCGCGCAAGACCCCAACTACAAGCCGCCGCTCGACATGAGCAGTTACGCCGAACTGGTTAATCCATTTCGTTTTGGCATCGGTACGGTGGCCCTGGCCGACGTAGTGGCCAGCATGCTCATTTTCCGCAGCATTTTGCGGCGGCTGCGCCCAGGCCTGTCGCTCGGACAAAAGCTGGCGGCCTACCGCCGGGCCACGCGGCTGCGGATCTTTCTGCTGCTGGCCGCCTCGCTGCTCACGCTTTCTTTTTACTATTTCACGGGCGACATCTATTTCGCCGTCTTGTACTTGCTTATTCTTTTCGTCTTCACGGCAGTGCGCCCCGCCCTGCAGCCCATGCAACGCGAATTGCAACTCAGTAGCGAGGAAGTGGCCGAACTTCGGCACGTGCCCAAGCCCTAAACCTTGCTATTGAAAACACAGTACATATCAGCAGTGCGGTGATTGCCCTCTCGTCCTATCATTATCTGATCGTGTTGAGGGGCAGTCAGCGGTGAAAAACGACGATTGTCACCAGGCATTCGTTCTAAACTCTACAGATATGATACGTACTTCATTTGTTATATTATTGTTTTTGATGCTATCGGGCGTTACGGCCCATGCGCAAACGCCCACCACTACGGCCCCCGACTTTCGTCTGCAAATCTTCGATCGGTTGGTGGTGGTAGAAGCCCAAAGTGCGTCGGCCGATCGTTTTGCCATCCCGTTGCAAACGCCCGAAGCCATCCGGATGCGCTCTCTGCAAGAGTTGCGCCTGTCAGTGATCAACGAGGACGCCCGCGTGCCGGCCGCAATGACGCTCACCTCGCCGTCTGAGGCCTCGGTATTTACCGAACCGGTCTCGCAGCGCAAATTTATCAAGCACGGCGAACTGAACTTTGAGCTTGCCGATGGCCCCCACGTAGTGAGTGTGTACCGTCCGGCCGACGTCGCCAATCCGGGTGCGCACGAACTGTACGTGCCCTACTTCGAGGCCCGCAAGTTTGCCCAGGCTGACAGCACCACTACGGCCCTGCGCCTGTCCATGCCCGATGCCGACGACATGCGTTTGGCCCCCGTTTCCGAGCCGATGATGTACCGCTTCAGCCCCAGCGCTACCGAGACGGGTTTTTACTCCCCCATGCCCCCCCGCGAAAACCAGTTTACGGTGCGTATCCTGATGGGCGAACGGCTGCAGGTTGATACCCTACCGCCGGTGCGTTAACCGCGCTGAATTACCGATAAAACGCGTAGCCCGGGTATGATCCCGGGCTTTTTTGTGCCCGAAGGGATGCTTTCCACACCGGGGCCTCAATATTTGGCAACACAATATCGCCTTCGCGCTTGACCTCTTACCCGTTGCCTAGACGACGGGCATTGGCCGCAGCGCGGCTCGAAAAGGGTTTCACCGTTTGGCCAACGGTCTGGAGGTAGCTATCCCAAAACTTCGTGTAGGAGGTGGACGCCTCGTGCCAAAAGCTTTGCTGGGTTTGCCACCACTTCGACCAGGCCACCAGGTCGTTCCACTGGCTGGGGGGCATGGGTGAAGGCATTGTCTTTGGGGCGATCAGATTGGACATGCCCTTCATCCAGGCTTGCGAGCCGATAGTGATGGCATCGGACTTCTCGGAGAACATCCGGAACCATTCGCGCTGACCGCGGGGGGTCGGGTTGGTCATTTGCTGGCCGAAAAATAGGGTACGCATCCAGATGGTCTGGGTGGCGTCCTGCGCCAGCTGGGCCTGTTGCGTAGAAAGTTTGAAAAGTACCTGGCTCGTTTGCCAAGGCCAGAAAAGCAGGGATGCGGGAGATTGATTTTTCATATGGGGGCAAATAAGGTAAAAAAATGCAGTGAAGACGAAAAAAAAGGCAATGGGCGCAACGCACTCCGGGTAAAGTATCGCACCCTGCCGGGTACAGGACTTTGAAGCGGGAAGCCTCCAGATATAACGTACAAACATTGGAATGGTGGCAGAAAAGAAAAAATAAGCTGCAACAAAGCCAACAAAAAGGCGAGAGACGGTGCCATCGCCCATTTGTACAAACGCGCCGGGATAAGTTTGCCTTAGCTTAGCTTCCGCAGAACTTCCCGGAAACTGGTGGCTTCTTCAATCAGCCCGCGCAGCGCCGCCACGGGCACCCGATCCTGGGCCATCGTATCGCGGTGCCGCACCGTGACCGTATCGTCCTCCAGGGTTTGGTAGTCCACGGCGATGCAAAAGGGCGTGCCGATCAGGTCTTGCCGGGTGTAGCGCTTGCCAATGGCAGCCTTTTCTTCGTAGATCATCTCGAAGTCGAAACGCAGGTCGTCGAAGATGGCCCGGGCTTTTTCGGGCAGACCGTCTTTGCGCACCAGCGGCAGCACAGCGGCCTTGACGGGCGCCACGGCCGGGTGCAGCCGCAGGTACACGCGTTCTTTTTGCTTGCCATTTTCGTCGGTGAGCACTTCTTCGGTGTAGGCCTCGCAGAGGGTAGCCAGAAAGAGGCGGTCGGCCCCCACGGAGGTTTCCACCACGTAGGGCACGTAGTTTTGCTTGAGTTCTTCGTCGAAGTACTGCTGTTTCTTGCGCGAAAACTCTTGGTGGCGGCGCAGGTCGTAGTCGGTGCGCGAATGGATGCCTTCAATCTCCTTGAAGCCAAACGGAAACCGGTATTCGATGTCCACGGCGGCGTTGGCGTAGTGGGCCAGCTTGTCGTGGTCGTGGTAGCGCAGGTGGTCGGCGGGCAGGCCCAAGACCTGGTGCCAGCGCATGCGCGCCGCGCGCCAGTGGTCGTACCACTGCATTTCCTCGCCGGGGCGCACAAAAAATTGCATTTCCATCTGCTCGAACTCCCGCATCCGGAAGATAAACTGCCGGGCCACAATCTCGTTGCGGAAGGCCTTGCCGATCTGGGCAATGCCGAAGGGGATTTTCATCCGCGCCGATTTCTGCACGTTCAGAAAGTTGACAAAAATTCCCTGCGCCGTTTCGGGGCGGAGGTAGATTTGCTCGGCGTCGTCGGCCACCGCGCCAATCTTGGTGCCGAACATGAGGTTGAACTGGCGCACCTCCGTCCAGTTGGCCGTGCCCGCTACGGGACAGACGATGCCCTCGTCCACGATGAGCTGCCGCACGCCGCTCAGGTCTTCGGCGTCGAGCCGGGCGGCCATTTCCTTGAGTAGAGCCGCTCCCTTGTCGGGCTGTCCGGCGGCTTCGTAAGCGGCGGCGCGCTCTTCGAGCAACACGTCGGCGCGGTAGCGTTTCTTCGAGTCCTTGTGGTCAATCATCGGATCGTTGAAGCTGTCCACGTGGCCCGAGGCCTTCCAGGTAGTGGGGTGCATAAAGATGGCCGCATCAATGCCTACCACGTTGTCGTGCAATTGGGTCATGGCCCGCCACCAGAGTTGCTTGAGGTTGTTCTTGAGGGTGGTGCCGTAGGGACCGTAGTCATAGACGGCTTGCAGGCCGTCGTAAATTTCGCTGGAAGGAAATACGAAACCGTATTCTTTGGCGTGGGCGATGATCTTGGGCAGGGTGGTATCTTGGGCGGAGGTAACCGGGGCCATAACGTTGCGTTTCTTGAAGGGGCGAAATTAGCAAATTTGGCTATTCGGCCGGGGGTTTCTGCCCCTGGCTGTCACCCACGCGGGGCGGATCTTGCGGGTGCGGGTACAATCACGGTTTTCGTATGACTTCGGGCCGTGCCAAGTGTCGTCTTTTCTTCCCAAATTAGCCCGCGATGCGCCATGTGTTTTTTTGGGTAGGAGTAGGCCTGCTGGCCTGGGGGCTGCGCCCGGGGCTGCGGGCGCAGCCCACCGAAGTGGCCGATTGGCGGGGGCAGCTCTCGGCGCACTACGGCTTTATCATGGCCCATTCGCCCGTGGTGGCCCACCTGGCCGTAAGCCATCCGCGGGGCTACCAACTGGACCTCGTGCGCCAAACCGATGGCCGGGCCGACTGGCAACACGCCTATGGCCTACCCGAATGGGGCTTTTCGTACCAACATTTTGACCTGGCCTCGCCGCACGTACTGGGTCACCTACGGGCCCTGAGCATTTTTATGGAGCCGACGATCGTGGCCAGCGGACGCCAACGCCTCAGCTACCGCCTCGGCACGGGCCTGAGCCACAGCACGCAGCCCTTCCACCTCCGTGACAACCCGACCAACACGGCCCTGGGCAGCCGCGTGGCCGCAGCCATGCTGGCCAGTGTGCACTACCGCTACCAGTGGCACCCGCGCTGGGCCACGCGTCTGGGGCTGGCCTTTTCGCATTATTCCAACGGTGCCATGCGGCAACCCAACGCGGGCATCAACCTGGTGACGGCACAGGTCGGACTCAGCTATCAGCCCGGCGCCGCGCGCCCGGCGCAGCCCCGGCTCGAGTCGGCGCCTTTTGTCCGGGGGTGGGAGGGGCAACTGTTTCTGGCGGGCGGGGTGCGCGAAAACAACCCCGTAGGCGGCCCACGCCGCCCGCTCGGCGGAGGGCAGCTCTACCTCAATCGCCGGATGGGGCGGCTCAGTACGCTGCAAATAGGCGTGGAGGGGCTCTACAGCGCGGCCCTGAGGGTGCAAATAGACAATACGGAGGGCCTGGCAGATCGCGCGCCGTGGCGGGCGGGCCTTACGCTGGGACACGAATTGCACTTGGGTCGCCTGGGCGTGATCGCGCAAGCGGGGCATTATCTCTACAATCCGGTACCCGAAGTGTTCGTCAATACCTACTTCCGACTGGGATTGCGTTACCACGTCGGGCCGCGGTGGACGGGGGGCGTGGCGGTACGCGCCCACTTGGCCCGCGCCGAGCTGATCGAGTGGAGCGTGGGCTACCGCTTTGGAAGGCGCGTTTGGTAGGCCGCTTGCAAACTTCTATCTTCGGGACTGCGGAACTCGGTTTTCCATAGTTTATTGGCTTTTGTTACACCTTTTCAGTTACCTATCAACCCCCTTACCCATCATGCCTAAATTTGTTATTGAACGCGAAATTCCCGGTGCGGGCCAAATGAATGCCCAAGAGCTGCAAGGCGCGGCCCAGAAGTCGAACGGCGTACTGCGCGACTTGGGGCCCGACATCCAGTGGATGCACAGCTACGTGACGGGCGACAAGATCTACTGCGTGTACAGCGCGCCCAGCGAAGAGCTAATCCGCACCCACGCCGAAAAGTCCGGTTTTCCGGCCAACAGCATCTCGCCCGTCAAGGCCATTATTGACCCCACCACGGCCGAGTAAATGCGTGCGCTCCGCGCGGCAAGCCCGCTTCCGTACGCGGAGGCGGGCTTTTTTGCTTAAAAACCCCCACTTTGGGGCTGCAATTGCCGATAATTCTGAAGACAAGCTATTTTTCAAAGAGAAGAAAAAGTTACCTCCTCACGTTGAGCCTGCTGAGCATAAGAAATATGGCCACCCCGATTTCGTGCTGCGCGCCCCAACTTGAGTCGCCCCGCTTGCCGGGTCGTTTGCGGTGGGTGGGGCCATTGCTAACTTGTTTGCTGAGCTTGTCGGACATTGGGTTGCGCGCCCAATCCGATACGGCTTGGCAGCAGCGGCCCGCGCTGGTGATTTCCGGCTTTGCCGAGGCGTTCTACGTGTACGACTTCAACCAACCGTCGGGGAATGCCAGGCAGCCGTTTCTGTACAACCACAACCGGCACAACGAACTGAACCTCAACATTGCCGTTGTGCAACTGCGCGTAGCGCACCCCCGCTACCGGGCCAATTTGTCCCTGCAAGCGGGCACGTATCCCAACGACAACTACGCCCAAGAGCCGCCCCTGCTGCAGAACCTGTTCGAAGCCCACGTGGGCCTGGCCCTCAATCGGCGGCAAAACCTCTGGCTGGACGCGGGCGTGCTGCCAGCGCATACGGGCTTCGAAGACATCGCCTCGGTGGACAACTGGACCATGACGCGCTCGCTGGCTACCGAGAATCTACCCTATTTTCTGGCCGGCACCCGCCTGACCTACCAACCCAATGCCCGGTGGGAGATGGTTGGGCTGGTGCTAAACGGCTGGCAGCGGATTGAACGGCTGGCGGGCAATTCTTTGCCTTCTTACGGTACCCAGTTGAAATTTCGTCCCCAAACCGATGTGGTACTCAATTGGAGCACCCTGATGGGCACCGACGACCCGGACAGTACGCGGCGCATCCGCCACTTCCACAATTTTTTTGGGCAGTTCGAGGTCCGGCCCGGCTTTGGACTCATCGTGGGTTTCGACGTGGGCGTACAGCAAAGGGCCCGGGGCAGTGCGTCGTACGACGTGTGGTACACCCCGGTCATCATCGGGCGGCTCGACCTGCACCCGCATTGGCAGCTAGCCGCGCGGGCCGAGTATTACCAAGACCGCACGGGCATCATTGTTTCTACCCAGGCTGCCGACGATTTCCGGACGCTGGGGCTTTCCTTGAACCTGAATTATGCGCCCGCGCCGAACATCGTGTGCCGACTGGAAGGGCGCTGGCTAAGGAGCCAGGACAAACTGTTCGAAACGCCCACCGCGTTCACCCGGCACAACTTCATCCTCGGTACGTCGCTGGCCATCCGGTTTCCGGAGGTCAGGTGATGGGACGCGCTACTACCCGAAATCCGGTCGCCAACCCTTGGGTGGCAGATTCGTCCGTAACCTGACGACCCATCCGGGCGTTCTACGTATCTTTATTCCATGATGCCCACAACCCAAACGGACTGGCGCACGGCGCCTCCCATCAATTTTGCTCAGGTACCTTCGTCCTGTTTTGTGCTCGAAGCCCGGTTGCTTCGCCGCAACCTCGAACTCATTGACCGCGTGCAGCGGGAAGCCGGCGTAACGATTATCCTGGCCCTCAAGGGCTTTGCCATGTTTTCGGCTTTCGACCTGATTCGGCCCTACCTGGCGGGCACCACCGCGAGCGGTCTCTACGAAGCCCGCCTCGGCCACGAGGAGTTTGGCGGGCAGGTACACTGCTACAGCCCGGCCTATTTCGAAGACGAAATGGACGAACTGCTGCGCTACTGCGATCACCTGTCGTTCAACTCGCCGGCGCAGTGGGAACGGTTTCGGGCGCAGGTGCAGCGCAGTACCCGGCCCGTGGCCTGCGCCCTGCGCATCAACCCCGAGTATTCGGAGGTGACCACCGAGCTCTACAACCCGTGCATTCCCGGCTCGCGGCTGGGCAGTACGGCCGCCGACATCGGCGACCACCTGCCCGAGGGCATCGAGGGTTTGCACTTTCATACGCTCTGCGAAAGCGATTCGTACGCACTGGAACGGACGCTGACCGCCGTGGAAGCGAAGTTTGGCCACCTCTTGCACCAGGCCAAGTGGCTCAACCTGGGCGGCGGTCACCTCATGACGCGCGAAGGCTACGACACGGCCCACCTGGTAGGTGTGCTGCGGCGCCTGCGCGAAAAGTACGACCTCGAGTTGGTGCTCGAGCCCGGCTCGGCCATCGCGTGGCAAACGGGCTACCTGACGGCTACCGTGCAGGACGTGCTGCCTGGCGCGGCCATTCGGCCCGTAGTGCTCGATGTGTCCATTTCGGCCCACATGCCCGACTGCATCGAAATGCCCTACACGCCCCGCGTGTTCCGCCCCGATGGCGAGGTGGGCACCACGCCCGAGGCCGGACAAACGCGCTACCGCCTGGGCGGTACCACTTGCCTGGCGGGCGACTACGTCGGCGACTACGCCTTCGCCACGCCCTTGCAGCCCGGCGACCGCCTGGTCTTCGACGACATGATGCACTACACGATGGTGAAAACCACGTTTTTCAACGGCGTCAAGCACCCGGCGCTGGGCATCTGGCAAGAAGACGGTACCTTCCGGGTGGTGCGCACCTTCGGCTACGAGGACTATCGCAACAAACTTTCTTAGCGTGAACAGGGAGGCCGCGCACCGAACGGTGCCGTTGGCCAGGGACATTTTTTGCGGCTTATTTCTACACCTTATTTTATGCCTTTTCGGTTGCTCACCGGGCTGTGGCTGCTGGCCTGCACCGCCCCCGTATCCCATACGACTACGTCGCAAGACGCGTCCGCCGCGACCATGTCGGCGGCGGCAGACACGCTGGCCGTGGCGCAGCCTCAACCGGGGGCCTGGCAGATGGAAGCCTACCTTTCTCAGTTGCAGGGCCAGCGCGTAGGGTTGGTCGTCAACCACACTTCGACGGTGGGTGCGGCCCACCTGGTGGATACGCTGCGGAGCCGGGGCGTGGGCGTTGTGCGAATTTTCACGCCCGAGCACGGCTTTCGGGGTACGGCCGACGCGGGCGAACGGGTGGACAACGCCACCGACGCCGCCACGGGCCTGCCGTTGGTGTCGCTCTACGGCCAGCAAAAAGGCCCCACGGCGGCCCACCTGCGCGACCTCGACGTGCTGGTGTTCGATTTGCAGGACGTAGGCGCTCGGTTCTATACTTATATCAGCACCCTGCACTACATCATGCAGGCGGGTGCCGAGCACAACGTGCCCGTGCTGGTGCTCGATCGGCCCAATCCCAATGGCCACTACGTGGATGGCCCCGTGCGGACGGAAAAGTACCGCTCTTTCGTGGGCATGCACCCCATTCCGGTGGTGCACGGCCTGACGGTGGGCGAACTGGCCGGGATGATCAACGGCGAAGGCTGGCTAGGCGCAAGCAAAAAGTGCCGCCTGACGGTGGTGCCTGTGCGTGACTACACCCATCAAACACCCTATTCGGTGCCCGTACGCCCTTCGCCCAACCTGCCCAACGACCAGGCCATTGCCTTGTATCCTTCGTTGTGCCTCTTCGAGGGTACGCGCATGAGCGTGGGGCGGGGTACGCCGATGCCCTTCCAGGTGATGGGGGCGCCCGATCCGGCCTACGGCGATTTTACCTTCACCCCGGTCAGCACGCCCGGCGCGGCCAAAAATCCGCTCTACGAAAATCAGGTGTGCTACGGGCAAGACTTGCGGCAGGTGAAGGTCGAAGGCTTCACGCTGCGCTACGTGCTCGACGCCTACGCCCGTTCGCCGGAAAAGGATAAGTTCTTCACTAATTTTTTTAATACCCTGGTGGGCAATGCCGACGTGCAAACCCAGATTCGGGCGGGCAAATCGGAAGCGGAGATTCGGGCGGGGTGGGCAGCCGACCTGGCGGCCTACCGGGCGTTGCGCAAGCGTTATTTGCTGTACGCTGAGTAGCGATCGTTGATCTAGTCCTTATCGCCGAAGACTTTTTCGCCGCGTTGCAGCCAGATGGCCCAGGCCCGGCTGTAGCCGTGTACGCGGTGGGTCTGGACACCTTCCTTGTAAAGCGGCTGGCCCTGGTTGGCCCACTCGAAGATGCCACCGTAGAGGTTCGACACCTGCGTGAAGCCCATTTGCAGCAGCCGCTGCGTAATCTTTTCGCTGCGGTAGCCCACCGAACAATATACCACCACGGGCTGGTCGCGGGGCAGGGTAGCCACGGCGGCCGTGTCAAACTGTTCGTAGCCCACCCAGGTAGCCCCCTGCAAATGGCTGACGGCGTATTCGGGACGCTCGCGGGCATCGAGCAAAGTAACTTCTGGTAAGC
>DAIMZG010000013.1:0-21644 GCA_036734065.1 Catalimonadaceae bacterium | reverse complement strand
TGCCACCGTGCGCTTTCACATCTACCTGATTACCCGCTACCCGAAGGATCATCGTATTGGCCGACGCAGTGCTGAAGAACAGCTCCGTTTTGGCCGGAATCGTAAAGCTGCCTGCGCCCGCGCCGTCTACCTGCTCCCAAGTGTAGGTCACTGTCTCGGTAGCATTGTTGCGAATCCGCCAGCGTTTGTCGGCCGGGTTGCCCGCTTCCAGGTAAGTACCTATAGCCGTCAGGCGACCGGGCATTTTGCTGTCGTCGGCGGGGCCGGCCTGCGTGGCCACTTCGTTGGTGCAGAATGGGTCTACGGGAGCCGGGGGCAACTGCACGCAGCTAATGCCGTCCACGTCGAAGCCGTCGGCCGTGTTGTTGAAGCGCGCCGGGTCGGAGATGTCCACAAAGCGCACAAAGTTGATGCAACTCAGGCCCGTCGGGCCGATGTCGAAGAGAGTCTCCTTCACACTGGCCACGCCCACCACCACGAAGTCAATCCCGTTTTGAGATACCGATACTTGGGCCCGCTCGGGGTAGCTGCGGGGCGTCACCCGGCCGAAGCTGGTTTCTACCACCCGCAGGTCGTCGCCGGGCTGGTCCACGATGGGGCTGCTCAGGCGCAGGATCGCCTCTCCTCCAAAACCCAGCGAGAAGAAGTTGAAGGTGTCGTTGCTTTCCGGCTCGCCCAGCATTTTGCCAGGGTTACTCCGGTTGGCCGGTACGTTCGATCCGTTTTTACGCTTGCCCTGACGGACGAAGATCACTTCGCTGGCCGTGGCGCATTCCTGCACGATGTCGCAGGTCACCGGGCCCGTAGTGCAGAAATTAGCCTCCGACCAGTCGGACGTGATACCGCCCGGATATTTGGCCCGCACCTGCCAGGTGTAGCACGTATTGGCCAACAGGCGATCTGCCTTCACCGAAGTGGGCGAAAGCACGTTGGAGTTGTTGGCATCGTCAGTGCGCGCCTGCCGCCAACTGGTAGTGCCCGTGCGCTGGATGCGGTATTCGTAGCTCGTGGCGCACGCAACGGCTTCCCAGCTCAAGATGGCCGCTACGTCGGCAATGGGCCCCGTCTGCAAATGCGTGGGCGCTTCGGGCATACCTGAGGTCAGGAAAGTAGTGGATGCCCAGGCACTGCGGCGGCCCTGACCGAAGTTGGTACGCACCTCAAAGTTATAAGTAGTGTTCGGGCCAATGGGCGTGCCCAGGATCACCGTAATCGTGCTGTCCGTCTGCGTAATCTGATCGTCGCCCGTGGGATTGCCCACGCGGGTGGCACGCCAGCTCGTGGTACCGTCCACCTGAATGCGGTATTCGTAGTCGTTGGCACCGGGTACTTTACCGAACGTAATCGTGTGGCGGTTGCAGTTGTCTTGGTCGCCGATCACAAAGCCAGCTACTTGTCCGCTGAGGGTATTGAAGAAGGTGCCTCCCCCGTTGTTACCCGCCTGATCGCCGCACAGGATCGTCACGTTGTAGGTGTATTCTTCACCGGGGAAAAGGTTGCTCACCTCTACGAAGCTATCCGTCGTCGTGAAAAAACGGACGTCCGGAGTGTCGTTGTTTCGGTTTGAAAGCTTGGCCAGTCGCACCCGGAAAGCCGTCTCATTGGGCAACAGGGTTTCGTTCCAGGTCAGGCGGGCCGAGGTGGGGGTGATGTCCACCGTCGGGCCGGGCCGGTAGGCGCCGCCGCCGGGGGCAAAGGGATAGTTGGGGTTATTCTGCTCGCCGTAGAGTTGGGTGCGGCAGATGCTGTCGCAGCTAACGGGGCTTCCCTCTTTCTGATCAAGGAAGGGGCAGAAAGCCACGTTGGGCCGCGAAAGCACCGGGTCGCCACTGCCAAACCAGCGCCCCGAGGGGCCGTTGGCTGCGCCCCAGAAGTTACGCCGGGCGTTGACCTGGCCGGGACCTTCGTAGAACACGCCCGCGTTCGAGTTGCCCGTAAAGGTATTGCCCGAAAGGAGGATGTCTTGGCCCTGTACATCACCCGAAACACTGATCCCGTTGAAAGAATCTTCAATATGGTTTCGCTGGACGCGCGCACGGCCCGTCAGTTCGTTGGCGTTCAGCAGCACCACGCCGCCTTTGCCCACTGTGGCACTCATGTTGGCATTCTTAATGGTGTTATTACTGATTTGCACCTCCTTAGACGCACCCGCTACCTGAACACCTTCTTGGGGTATATTCGTGATGGTGTTGCGCCCAACGGCCACATTGCCGTTGTTAAAGCCTGCGAACCCCTGTACATTGTTAAGAATCAGGCCCGCAAACTGTGTGTTACGGATGATGTTGTCGCGCATGGTCAACCCCTCAACCTTGATCAGAAACACCCCGCTGGCATTGACCTTGGTCAGGTCAAAAATGGCGTTCAGGCCGATATTCAAGCGCCGCGTTACGTCGTCCGAAGAGGCTTTGATGGCAGCACCTCCACCCGTAAAGTGATTGCGCTGAATGCTGATGTTATCGTTGACTCCTTCAATCCCGTTGGGTTGGCCGATGTGGATATTGTCGTCTTGGATACCATCGAAGAAAAACCGGGTGATCGTTACATCGCTCACGTTGTCATTAATCCGGATGCCCTTGCCCGTAAGCACGGCCTGATTGGCGTCCGGGCTGGTCTGGTTGATGTTGAAAGCGCCGCCTGGCCCCTGCAGGGTAAGCGATTTGTTGATCACCAGCGTGCTGCTCAGGTTGTAGGTACCGGCACTCACGCGCACGACGTCGCCGGGGTCGGCCGCGTTGATGGCCGCCTGAATGGTGGGAAAGTTGGCGGGCACATCGCGATTGGTTTGCGCGTAGGCCACTCCGCTGGTCAGCATAGCGCCGACCAGTACCCCACAAACGGAGGGTAAGTTTTTGAACATGGTGTAAGATTTCGTAAAAACAATGAATGTATTAGGTTTTTTAAAAGGCCAATTCGTCTATTTGGCTCACAATCTTACATATTATAATTTGATTATCAATATTAAATATTTATTAACAACTTAATTTTTTTAATTTTTTCAAGTTTATGTCCCGATTCGGTTGTTCGATTACAACATAAGCGTTGACGTAATATTTGTCTTAGTAACAGCATTTTTAACGCCGTCACATAAAAACATTATTTATATAATAATTAATATTTATTCTAAAGAAAATTTGAAAGCAGTTCACACCCACAAAAGCCTTTGCTTTACAAGCATTTAGCAAAAAAATCTGTGTAGCGGTTATTCATCGGATGACATCGGGTTTTGTTTCTTGCAAAGACAGGCGTGTAGGCTACTTTTGAGGAGCTTCCACGGCGGTTCTTCTTCGGGCCATGCAGAAGCAAAGCCAAAAAAGTTATCCACAAGCGCGCCGTTACCGCTTATGCGCTTCGAAGCCTTCGTCGGGCGGCAGGCCCGGTTGCAGGGCGGCGGCCACGGCCAACTGGTCGCAGCGCTCGTTTTCGGGGTGGCCAGCGTGGCCCTTCACCCACCGAAAGCGCACCCGGTGCTGGCGGTGCAATTGGGCGTAGCGCCGCCACAGGTCTTCGTTTTTTTTGTTCTTGAAGTCTATCCGCAGCCAGTTCCAGAGCCAACCCTTCTCGACGGCATCCACCACGTATTTCGAATCCGAGAAAACCGTCACCTCCGATTGCGGGATGCGCAGGGCCTCCAGCCCGCGAATGACGGCCAGCAGTTCCATCCGGTTGTTGGTGGTCAGGCGATAGCCCGACGAGAGCTCTTTGCGCAACGCCCCGGACTTGAGCACTACTCCGTAGCCGCCCGGCCCCGGGTTGCCCCGCGCGGCCCCATCGGTGAAAATCTCGATCACGGTAGCGAAAAGTTGGTTTTGAACAGCTTGATGGCGATGGCCAGCAACACAATACCGAATACTTTTTGCAGCACGCTCGTGCCGCCCGGCCCGATCTTACGCTCAATCCAGCCGGCCGACTTGAGCACGACGTAGATCAGCACCAGGTTCAGCACAATGCCCACCAGTATGTTGGGCACGGCGTATTCGGCCCGCAGCGAGATGATGGTCGTCATGGTGCCCGCCCCAGCGATGAGCGGA
This sequence comes from Catalimonadaceae bacterium, assembly GCA_036734065.1. Lineage (GTDB taxonomy): Bacteria > Bacteroidota > Bacteroidia > Cytophagales > Flexibacteraceae > DAIMZG01. The sequence goes on along the minus strand of DAIMZG010000013.1, from coordinate 17,616 downwards.
AAGGCCAGCGGCACGATGGAGGTCGTTTTCATCTCCGGGTCGGTCTTGAAAATCCGGATGCCGAGGATCATCTCCAGCCCCAACAGGAAGATCACGATGGCCCCCGCCACGGCAAACGAGGCCACGTCCACCCCGAACAGGCGCAAGATGGACTTGCCCAAGTAGAGGAACCCGATCATGATCACGCCCGCCACGATGGTGGCCTTGCCCGACTCGATGTGCCCACCCGCCCGGCGGCGCAAGTCAATGATGATGGGAATGGCCCCCACAATGTCAATGACCGAAAAGAGGATCAGCGAAACGGAAAGGATTTCTTTCCAGGAGAAAATAGCCAAGAGGACGAACGTTTGGGTACAAATTTTTGAATGATAAACAGATCACCCCTGCCAGGCAGCCGGGTCGGCGCGCCACGCTTGCAGCGAGGCGCACTGGGCGTCGGTGAGCAAGGCGTGCTGCCGGGCTACGGCCAGCAAAGTCTCGTAGTCGCTGAGCGTGGCCACAGGCACGCCATCGGCGGCAAACCGCTCGGCGGCCTGGGCAAACCCGTAGGTAAAGATGGCCACCAGTCCTGCTACGTGCAGGCCGCCCGCCCGCAAGGCCGCCACGGCCTGCGCCGAACTGCCCCCCGTCGAGATCAGGTCTTCGACCACCACCACGCGCTGGCCCGCCACCGCCCGCCCCTCCAGCAGGTTTTCCATGCCGTGGCCCTTGGCTTTGCTGCGCACGTACAGAAAGGGCAACCCGAGCTGGTCGGCCACTAGCGCGCCCTGCGGAATGCCCGCCGTGGCCACGCCCGCGATGGCCTCGGCCGCCGGAAAGTGCTGGCGTACCAAGGCCACCAGCCCATCGCGAATTTCGGTGCGCAAGGCCGGGAAGGACAGCGTGAGCCGATTGTCGCAGTAGATCGGCGAAAGCCAGCCCGAACTCCAGCGGAAGGGGTTTTCGGGGCGTAGGCGAACGGCCCCGATGTCGAGCAGGCGGGCAGCCAAATGGGTACTCAGATCAGTTTCGGTCATTTTCCGGAGAAGGGATAAGATGAATGGCGGTAAATGCGCCTTTCCTTTTTAGGGCGAACAATGTGGCGGAAACTCTCTACTTTTGCCCCCGCACGCCGCAAACGCGGCAAATATCCACAAACCTCCTCACAAATACGCGCATGGCTACTCATCGTACCTTTTCCATGATCAAACCCGATGCCTATCAGGGCGGTCACAGCGGGGCTATCCTCCAGATGATCGAAAAAGCGGGCTTCCGCCTGGTGGCCCTCAAATTGACGCACCTGACAGCCGACACGGCGGGCAAGTTTTACGAAGTACACCGCGAACGCCCCTTCTACGCCGACCTGGTCAAGTACATGTCGTCCGGCCCGATCATCGCCCTGATTCTGGAAAAAGAAAATGCCGTGGCCGATTTTCGCAAGCTGATCGGCGCTACCAACCCGGCCCAGGCCGAAGAGGGCACCATCCGGAAGTTGTACGCCCAATCCATCGAAGCCAACGCCGTACACGGCTCCGACTCCGACGAGAACGCCGCCCTCGAAGGGCAGTTCTTCTTTGCCACCACCGAGCAGTTCTGAGGTGCCTCGCGTGCTCTACCTCCACGGCTACCGCAGCCAGCCCTTTCCGGCTAAGACCGACGTGCTGGCCCGGTACCTGGGCGAGGTAGTGGCCCCCACCCTCGACTACGACCGGGGCGTGCGCTTCGCCGAGATGGAAAGCCTGGCCCAGCAAGCCGACGTGCTGGTGGGTTCGTCGCTCGGCGGGCTGCTGGCCTTTCACCTTTCGGAGCGGCTGGGGCGGCCCGCACTGCTCTTCAACCCGGCCCTGCACCCGATCATCAGCGGCCGCTACGGCCAGCAAGTATCGCGTACGGAGCAGCCCCGCCCCGCCTACCGCCGGCTCGTGCTGGGTCGGCACGACGCGCAAGTGCCCAACGAGACGATTTTTGACTACCTGAACGTCCGTCCCGGCGCCAACGGCCACTTGGAGGACGCGGCGGGCGGGCTCGTTTTCGTGCGGCGCGACGATTTGGCTCACCAGATTCCGGTGCCCATTTTCGAAGAAGAAGTTCGGGCCTTTGCGGCCGCCTACGAAGGTTGATCAGTACGATTGGGGCGCGGCGCAGCCGGGCGAAAGAACACCCGGCGAATCCAGCGGGGGAGTATCAAAGCCCCGATCAACAGGTAGGGATAATAGGTGAACATCCGCCAGAAAATGGCCACTACGGTGCTAAGCGTTCCCAAAAAGCGGTCGAAGAAGGCTCCGAACACCACTTCGGCCAGTCCGGCGGCCCCCGGCGTGATCGAGATGAGCATGATCACCCACATCACCACCTGGCGGAAGAAAATCAGCAGGTGATCTGTCCACGAGACCGAAGCAAAAGCCCCCACCAGCGTGTTGAGCATCAGGTAGCGGGCCGACCAAACGAACACCGTCGCCAAGATGGCTATCAGCCAGTAGCCCGCCGTTTTGCCGCGCAGCTCGCGCGAAGCGAGCATGATCTCGTTGCCCTGGTCGTAGGCCGCCAGCCGCCACCGACGCAACCACCGCCACGACGTAATCTTGAGCAAAAACCACTTGATCACGCGCGGTCGGGCAAACAAACCGAAAGCCATCACGAGTGTGTAGGCGGCAATGAGTCCGTAGCTAACAAAAAACAGATAACGAAAGCTCTGGTTGAGGCCCATCTGGAACTGCGGAAAGCTTTCGGTGGGATATGTCAGTAGGGCGACGGCAGCCGCCACCAGAAAAAAGCCATTGTCCAAGATGGCCGTCAACAGGGCGTAGGCCAGGGCCTTGCCGAACGTGAGGCCCTCCTTCATCAGGATGAATACGGCCACCGCCGTGCCGCCCACTGCCGAAGGCGTAGTGGCCGACGCAAACTCCCACAAAAAGATGATATACACGCAACTGGTCCAAGACAACTCGCGCCCCGTCAGGAAGCGTATCCGCACGATGTAGCCCACGTCGCGGGCGGCCAGCACCAACACCGACAGCAGCACCCCGCCCACATCGGCATCGCGCAGCAGAGCCAAGTCGGCCAGCGTGTATTGCGTCGAGAACAAATAGATGGTCACGCCCAACCCAATCAGGATAGGCAGTAACGTCCGCGAGGGGCGCAGGCTTTTCAAAGCCCGGGTGGCTTCTTTGCTGAGGGGCGGATGGGGGCGCGCCATACAATTAGGAGATAGGCACCAGCAAAGGCAACGAATCGGATGCTTCAATCCAGAAATTGTTGAAACCTTCGCCCAATTGGAGCGTGATGTGCTGGAGCTGTAACAGTTCGAGAATGGCTAGAAACGTGAACACCGTATGCATCCGGTTCGGGTTTTCGGCAATAATCTCCGAAAAGGCGCAGCGCCGTGCTTGCTTTAGCCTACCGAGAACAACCTCCTTTTGTTGCGCCACCGTAAAAGGATACTGCACGACGGCGTGCACGGGCGCATGCTGGGCCTGCGCGTGGCGATGCAACACCCGCTCGAAGACACGCAGCAGTTTGTACAGATCCAGCGACTGCAGTTCGGCTTCGGCACCCTGCTGTGCGGCCAACTGCTGCAGTTCGCGCAGGGCATTGCCGCGCGCCGTTCGGCTGGCCCGTTGGGCTTCGAGGGCAGCCAACTCCGCTACCACCGACTTGTACTTTTTGTATTCAAGCAGGTGTTGCACCAGCTCAGCCCGCGGATCTACCTCTTTGCCTTCAGCGTCCAGTTCGGGGCGGGGCAAAAGCATTTTAACCTTGATGCGCATCAACGAGGCCGCCACCAGGATAAACTCGCTGGCCATCTCCAGGTTGAACTGCTCAAGCTGATGTACGTAGGTCAGAAACTCGTCGGCAATGCGGGCGATGGGGATGTCGTGGATGTTGAGTTCGTCGCGTTCAATAAAAAAAAGCAACAAATCGAAGGGCCCTTCAAAAAGGGGTAACCGAACTTCAAATCGCATACGCAGCGCTATTTACGGCCACCAAAGTAGCATTCCCTTCCCAAACGCACGCCACAGGGTGCCATTTAATCCACTTGCCCTTGCTCGACGTTCGTATATCGCGCCGATGGGTTTACATTGCGGGTGCAGCATTGGCCTGCGCCAATGTAAAAAGGGTTTTTTTGATCTTGTATTGATCCTTTATTAACAAATACTGACAGTGCGCGTTAGGTAACTAGCGTTTTTTCGCCCACAGCAAAAACGTTTTTTCCTTAAACCCCAGTCGTCATTTCTATTCCGATATGCTTATCCAACCCGGTCCACTCCTGGCAAAAATCGAAAACCCAGCCGATCTACGCCGACTCGACAAATCACAATTGGTGGCTATTAGTCGCGAGTTGCGTCAGTTCATCGTTGACAACGTGTCGGTGTACGGCGGCCACTTCGGGGCCAGTCTGGGCGTGGTAGAACTGACCGTAGCCCTGCACTACGTCCTCAATACCCCCGACGACCAACTTGTCTGGGACGTGGGGCACCAGGCCTACGGGCACAAGATCTTAACCGGGCGGCGCGACAGTTTCCGTACCAACCGCGTCTATGGCGGCATTTCGGGTTTCCCCAAGCGTGCAGAAAGCGAATATGACGCCTTCGGTGTGGGCCATTCTTCGACGTCCATTTCGGCAGCGCTGGGTATGGCCGTGGCGGCACGTGCGCAAGGCAACACCACTCGTCAGCACGTAGCCGTCATTGGCGACGGTGCCATGACGGGCGGTATCGCCTTCGAAGGGATGAACCACGCCGGCGTGGAAGATACCAACCTGCTGATTATCCTCAACGATAACTGCATGTCCATTGACCCCAACGTAGGGGCCCTTAAAGACTACCTGACCGACATCACCACCTCGCATACCTACAACCGCCTGCGCGACGATGTCTGGAAGTTACTAGGCAAATTCAGCCACTTTGGGCGCAGTGCACAAGAGGTAGCCTCTAAGGTGGAAAATCTGCTCAAGGCCACTTTACTCAAGCAGAGCAACCTCTTCGAATCGCTCAACCTCCGCTACTTTGGCCCGGTGGACGGCCACGACGTAGATCACCTCGTCAATGTGCTCAACGACCTGCGCGACATTCCCGGACCGAAAATCCTGCACTGCGTCACGATGAAAGGCAAAGGCTTTGCCCTAGCCGAAAAAGACCAAACCAAATGGCACGCCCCGGGCACCTTCGACAAGATTACGGGCGAAGTCTATAAAAAAACGTACGATGCCCCTCAGCCACCCAAGTTTCAGGATGTGTTTGGGCACACGCTCGTAGAGTTGGCCGAACAAAATCCGAAGGTAATGGGCGTCACGCCAGCTATGCCTTCGGGCTGCTCGCTCAATATCATGATGAAGCAGATGCCCACCCGCGCCTTCGATGTGGGCATCGCCGAGCAGCACGCCGTTACGTTTTCGGCCGGACTGGCCACGCAGGGCATGGTGCCCTTCTGCAATATTTATTCAACATTCATGCAGCGTGCCTACGACCAGGTGATCCACGACGTCTGCATCCAGGATTTGCCCGTAGTGTTGTGCCTCGACCGGGGCGGTTTGGTGGGTGCCGACGGCCCCACGCACCACGGTGCCTACGACCTGGCCTACCTGCGCTGTGTGCCCAATCTGGTGGTGTCCTCCCCTCTTAATGAGCAAGAGCTACGCAACCTCATGTACACCGCCGCTGAGCACGGCCATCCCTTTGCCATCCGCTACCCGCGCGGCGAGGGCGTGATGCCCCAGTGGCGCACACCCCTCGAAAAACTGGAAGTAGGCCGTGGCCAGCAACTGGCCGACGGCGAAGACGTGGCCATCCTGACGCTGGGCCCTATCGGCAACCTGGCCGTCGCGGCCCGGCGGCAGTTGGCTGCCGAAGAAATCTTTCCGGCGCACTACGACCTGCGGTACGCCAAGCCCCTCGACGAAGCCTTGCTGCACGAAGTATTTACGCGCTTCCGGCGGGTGATCACCGTCGAAGACGGCTGCCTGATGGGCGGCGTGGGCAGCGCCGTACTGGAGTTTATGGCCGATCACCAGTACTCGGCCACCGTACGCCGTTTGGGCATCCCCGACCGCATCGTGGAGCACGGCACCCAAGCCGAGTTGTACCGCGAATGCGGCTACGACGCCGAGGCCATCGCCACTGCCGTACGCGAGTTGCTGGCCGCCGATCGGCCCGCGACGGTACTCGTCCGATAACTACAGACGCACATTAACTAGTCAAGCTCGCCCAATCATTACATTTTGGGCGAGCTTTTTTTATTATTTTGGAGTTTGATTGGGCAGCACAAAAATTTACTTATTCTTCAAAAGAATTATCTGCTAAAATTGTAAGTCTGCCCCAGTCTTCACTACTTTTGTTACTGGCTGAAAATTTCTTTTGTTCAAACCACGAAAGGCCCTTCTGTAACGCGCGTTTGCACTTCGTTTCTTACACCGTGTTTCGGTTCTGGCCGCAAATTTTTTACTTTGACAAACCGACCCGGATTTTTTCCGGTATACCCTTCACTGCAAATCAGGCAATATGTAAAAAACCTTTACGTTACTTTAAATGTGATTGGAAATGAAAAAATTGGATCTCTGCGATGCGCAACTCGTCAAAGAATATCAGCAAGGTAACGAGACCGCATTCGAGGAGTTGGTGCACCGACACACGTCCAAGGTGTTCACAACCATCTACCTGATCGTAAAGGATCGTTACATTGCCGAAGACCTGTTGCAGGAAACGTTTATCAAAGCCATTGATACGATTCGCAGTGGGCGGTACAACGAAGAGGGTAAATTCTTGCCCTGGCTGGTTCGCGTGGCACATAACTTGGCCGTGGACCATTTCCGCCGAGAAAAGCGCTATCCGCAAATCCTGCTCGAAGATGGTAATAACGTACTGAACACAATAGACTTTGCCGAAGAGTCGTTTGAATCAGTACAAATCAAAAATGAAACGTATGCGCACCTGCGTCGTTTGATTCAGACGTTGCCCGAAGCACAGCGCGAAGTGCTCATTATGCGGCACTACGCAAAAATGAGTTTTCAGGAAATTGCCGATGCTACGGGTGTGAGCATCAACACCGCGCTGGGGAGAATGCGCTACGCGCTCATCAACCTCCAGAAAAAGATGCGAAAGATCAATGCAGCCTATGACAAAACTATTTACCCCCGATGATGTAGTCCGATTCGTGTACGAAGAAACCGATCCGGATGAAGGAGTTGAAATAGCCACTGCCCTGGCTAAGGACGCTCGCCTGTACGGATTCTACCGAGAAGCCTTGGCCCTTCGCGTCCAACTCGACAAGGCCATCTGCACGCCGCCCGACCGCGCCGTACAGGCTATATTGGCCTATGCCCACCGCGGGCGACTTCATGCCATCGAATGATTTGCTTCCTACCTTGTACCTGACTCACTGCTTACGGTTGATCAGGTTTTTTTATGACCCGTCCAGAACGATACCAGTTTCTACTGGCGCACTTTCGCGCGCACCAACCTGCGCCCGAAACAGAGCTGCACTATCAGAACGCTTACCAGTTACTCGTGGCCGTTATCCTGAGCGCTCAGTGCACGGACAAACGCGTCAACTTGGTGACACCCGCGCTGTTCGAACGCTTTCCTACGCCCCAAGTTTTGGCTACGGGTACTACCGATGAGGTTTTTACCCTCATCCGTAGCGTATCGTATCCCAACAACAAGACCAAGCACCTCATCGGCATGGCCCAGATGCTGGTCAGCGACTTTGGCGGGCAGATTCCCGACACGGTCGAACAACTGCAAAAACTACCCGGTGTAGGCCGCAAAACCGCTCACGTGGTGGCTTCTGTGGTGTACGACCAGCCCACCATGGCGGTGGATACGCACGTGTTCCGCGTTTCGAAACGTCTGGGGCTGGTCAACCAGAACGCCAGCACCCCCCTGGAAGTCGAGAAACAGCTCATGCGGCATTTGCCCAAATCGGACGTGGCCCGTGCTCATCATTGGCTCATTCTGCACGGTCGGTACGTATGCACAGCCCGGCGGCCGCAGTGCGGCACCTGTCCGCTGCAAGCCGCCTGTCGGGCCTTTGAGAAGAAATTGTTTGCCGTGGCGTGAAGGTCGTCCTGCTGCACCAGCATTTCCGGACGCCCGAAACGGGCGGCGGCATCCGGACCTATCACTTTGCCCGCACGCTGGTCGCTCGGGGCGTTGACGTGGAGGTTATCGCGGCCCACAACGACTTCCGGGCGCAAACGGTGATGCGCGAAGGCTTCACCATTCACTACCTCCCCGTTTTCTACGCCAACCGCTTGTCCTTCGTCGCCCGCCTGCGGGCCTTTGCCCGGTTCGGGTGGCTGGCCCTCCGGCAACTCCGGCAGATTCCCGGTGTTCGATTGGTCTATGCCGTTACCACCCCCCTCAGCGTACCGCTGCTGGCCTGGTGGCACTACCGTCTTCGGGGTGTGCCCTACGGCGTCGAGATCGGCGATTTGTGGCCCGAAGTGCCCATCCGGATGGGTTACTTTCGCGCCCGCGCTATTCAGAAAGTGCTCTACTATCTCGAAAAACGCGTGTACCGCGATGCCCGGATGCTGGTACCCTATTCCATCGGGATGGAGCCGTACGTCGCCCGGGTGGCACCCGGCGTACCCCGGCGGGTGATCCCCAACCTGGCCGACTGCGACTTTTTCCGACCCGAACCCAAATCAGGGCAAGTAGCCACGTCGCTCGGCCTGGGGGAAACCTTCGTGGTGGGCTATTTTGGAACCGCCGGAAAGGCCAACCACCTCGAATATTTGCTGGCTGCAGCCGGGGCCTGTTTGCGGGCCGTGGGCACCCGGATCACGTTTTTACTGGCCGTCGAGGGTGCCCAGCGGGCGCGTCTGGCGCAGTTGGCCGCCCCGCTGGCCAATGTACTGTTCGTTCCCTACACCGACAAAGCGGGCGTGCGCCAATTGCTGAGCGTCACCGATGCGTGCTACATCTCTTTTCTGGACGTACCCGCGCTGGCCACGGGTAGCCCTAACAAATACTTCGACGCCCTGGCGGCGGGCAAATTGTGCCTCGTCAATGTGGGCGGGTGGATGCGGGCTGAAGTCGAAGAAGCACGGTGCGGCTTCTACGCCGATCCGCACGCGCCGACCGATTTTTTGCCTCGCCTCTGGCCCTACGTAGTACAACCAACCCGGCTACGGGCAGCCCAGCAACGCGCCCGGCAATTGGCCCAAACCCGCTACGAAGCCCGGCAACTGTGTCAGACGTGGGCCGACTTTGTGCTGGCGCATGCCTAGGCCGGGCGGGGCTTATACCGCGACTGCTCGAATATTTGCTGGACGTCGGTCTCGCGCATGAGCGCGGGCAGGTCGGCTCCCGTTTTTTCGACGTAGCGACGGAGAATCTCCCAGCCTACCCAGCGGCCAATACGACCCGGGCAACGCGGACCGATTTCGGCTACGTTCGGACGCTCGCCCACGTAGCGGCTGATCTCAAAGTGGCTCGTTTCGAACAGCAGTTGCTGGCTGACCAAATGCGACCAGATGCGAGCCTCGTGGGCCCGAACGTCGGCCAACTCCTCGCCGCTGTAACCAATGATGAGCGAATCGGGCGTACAGGGCATTACCTGCCGCGTGAAGTAATAGGCTTTGCCGTAGTAGAGCATTTCGGCCAGCAGCGTATTATTGGCATCGTCAGCCGCGATGTAACGGTCAGACAGTAGCGTCACGATGGAGGGCACCAAGTAATGGCGATCCATGCGTTTTTGAATGTACACCGGGACGTTGTTGGGTTGGTAGCGCCCGGCCTCTCCCAAAAAATATTCCAGCCCGATCACGATCAGGCTGTCGCTCATAAACACGTCCGACCCAAAACCAGATACGATGGTATAGATCGCCGGCGGGTGAAAATCGGGGTAATAGTAGCGTATGTGCCGAAAAGCCGTGGCCAACTGCGCTTCGATATCCGTCAGGTCAGCGTAGTAGGCTTGTGTATCCTGATAGAGGGTGTCAAGGCGATCGTCGTGGGCCAGGGCATAGAGGCTTTCGACGAGCAAAGAATCGTTTTGGGTGCGGCCACGGGCCAGAAATTGATCGGCAAAAAGCGGATGTTCGTCTAGTAATGCGCCAATCTCCTCTTTACTTTGGGCTTTGAACAAGAGTTGTTCGAAGCGCGTAACAGAAACATCCATTTCGATGTGCGAAACGTCGGGGGCTTCGATACAGTCCGATGGTTTCTGGCAGCTCCACAACCACGCGCCGAGCAGCGCGTACATCCAACACCTAACCGCGTACTTATTCATCCTTTACTTGATCCTAATGAAGAAAAGTGTAATCCTGCTCTCGTTTGCTCTAGCCCTGAGCCTACCCGCTTTCAGTCAGACCAAGTTGGGCCTGCGCCTTTCGCCGGGCCTGTCTTTTTCCCGCTCGGAGGCGGCCAACGCCAGCAATATCGAAAATTCCAACGCGGCCCTGCGCTTCACGTTCGGTCCCATTGCCGATGTTTTCTTCCGCGAAAACTACGCCTTCAGCACCGGGCTGTGGTTTTCTACCCGGCGGGTAGGCTTCCAGGCCGCTTCGGTTACTAACAACAACACCGACGCCCCTAGTGGCGACTATTACATCAACACGCAATATTTGCAATTACCCGTTTCGCTCAAGCTTTTTACCAACGAAGTTTCGCCCGACTTGCGTATTTTTTTCCAGATGGGAGGTACCATTGACGTGAAGATTCAGGAAAACCCGGATTTTTCTACGTCCAACGACAACGCCCTGCTGCTGCCCTTCGACGTGGGCGCCCTGATCGGAACCGGCTTCGAGTTGGTGATGGGGCCTAACACAATTCTGCTCGGTGGGCTGAGCTATAACCGGGGCCTACTCAACGTCATGCGGCGCCGGGCCAATAACAACATCGTAGTCAACCAGGCGCCTATTGACCAGATTGGCCGCCTCAACACCCGGCAGGACTTCGTATCGGTGGACCTAGGTATCAAATTCTAAAAAAAAGCCCTCCTTCGCGGAGGGCTTTTGATTTTGCTAGGCATTCAGTTCGATCTGTTCGCCTTGGCGGTTGGTAAAGCGGTATTCGGGTAGCGGCAGGGCTGTGTCGCCCACCAGTCGTACCCACACTTTGTATTGCCAGAACCAGCGAAATCGTCGCGAAAAGAGGCCTTTACTAAAATAGGCTTCCAGGTACGGGTGCAGCACCAACGTCACGCTGCGCTCGTTTTGTTTGGTCAGGATAAATTCCAGATGTTGCTCGATCTGATCGGCGATCAGGATGCTGGCCGCAATTTTGCCCGTGCCGCCACAGGTGGGACAATTCTCCACCGTTTTGATATTCATTTCGGGGCGTACGCGCTGGCGCGTAATCTGCAACAGGCCAAACTTTGACAAAGGCAACACCGTCGAGCGCGAACGGTCAGGCTTCATCTCGGTTTTCATGGCCTGATAGATCAGCTTGCGGTTTTCGGCTTTGCGCAGATCAATAAAATCTACCACAATAATGCCCCCCATATCGCGCAAGCGCAATTGGCGGGCAATTTCAGCGGCCGCTTCTAGGTTTACTTTCAGGGCCGTTTCTTCCTGACTGTTGGCCGTGGCTTTGTTGCCACTGTTGCCACTGTTCACGTCAATGACGTGTAGGGCTTCGGTATGCTCGATGACCAGATAGCCGCCACTGGGCAGGCTGACGGTCTTACCGAAGAGAGATTTGAGTTGTTTTTCGATGCCATTGACCTCGAATAACTTTGCCTTACTGCCGTTGTGGAGCCGAAGTATGCTCTCTTTGTCGGGGGCGATGGAACGGATGTAGAGCCGAATTTTCTCGTACATGTCCCGGTTATCCACCGTGATACTGTCGAACGTTTCGTTGAGCAGGTCCCGCAAAATGGTAGAGGCACGGCCTACTTCGCCCACGACCAAGTCGCGGGGTTTGGCCGTGGCCAACTTGGACATGCCAGACGCCCACTTGTCGGCCAGGTTGCGGATGTCGCGGTCTAGTTCGGCCACTTCGCAGCCTTCGGCCACCGTACGGATAATCACGCCAAAGCCTTCGGGCCGAATCGAGTCCACAAGCCGCTGCAGCCGCTGGCGTTCGGTCTTGCTGGTGATTTTTTTCGATACGTTGATTGCATCCGAAAAGGGCACCAACACTACGTAGCGACCCGCCAGTGAGATCTCGCAGGCCAAACGCGGGCCCTTGGTCGAGATCGGCTCTTTGATGATCTGCACCAGCACGTGCTGGCCCCGGGTAAGCACCTGGTTGATCTTGCCGAGTTTGTCAATGTCGGGCTCGCGGACGACTTGGCCCAGATCGGGAATCTCCGATTTCTGTTGCTGTGCCTGCTTAAGGTACTTGTTCAGGGAGCGGATTTGCGGCCCCAGATCAAGATAATGCAGAAAGGCATCTTTGTCGTGGCCTACATCTACAAAGGCAGCGTTGAGACCCGGCGAGACTTTCTTGACCAATCCTAGGTAAATATCGCCAACGGTAAAGCGGTTTTCGTGCTGATCAACCTGGTACTCGACCAGCTTTTTATCTTGTAATAAGGCAATACGATCTCCCTTCTGAGTAGAGCTGATGGCTAGTTCATTACTCAAGGTAATCGTGTTTGGGAGCGAAACACCGCCGTGCGTAGCGCTGAGCGCCACCCGAGCGGGGTGCTGCCGCTCGGGTTATTTCTTCTTGTGTCGATTTTTTCTCAGGCGCTTCTTGCGCTTGTGAGTGGCAATCTTGTGCCGCTTTCTCTTTTTTCCGCAGGGCATAATGTATTTTATTTAGGGTGAAAAAAATTACTCTAACTCTTTCAGATAACTCTCGACGGCCGCCAGCATTTCCGGGTCATCCTGGTGCGTTTGCAAATGCCGAAACTCGGCCAAAGCCTCCGGTTTTTGCCCCAGCTCTTTGTAGCTGACGCCCAGAAAAAACCGGCCTTGTACGTGCGCATCGTTGATGGCGATCAGTTGGCGAAAGCGCTCAACGGCCCGGTCGTACTGTCCCGATTGCACCGCGAGCATCCCCAGGTTGAACAAGGTTTGCTCGTGGGCCGGGTTTTCGGCCAAAATGTCGCGCAGCAGACTAATTCCCTGCATAGGATTTTCGCCCGCTACGTAGGTCATGGCCAGCCGGGCTTTCACGTCCAGATTGCCGGGCTGTTCATCAAGTACTTGCTGATAGTGCGTCCGGGCCGCCTCGCCGAAACGACGGGCCCGCTCGGGATCTACGGCGTAGCTAAAAGCTTCGTAGTACCCATCTCCGGCCCGCAACTGATTGGCCAAACTGGGCTGGAGCTTCGCTTTTTCAGCCATAAAATAGGCCGCACTATCAAACTTATTGACCTCTTGGTAGAGGCTCGTTAAAGAATCTGCAAAGGTAACCTTTTTTTCGGTATCCGAAACCCGCTCGTAGTTGATGCGCAGTACACGCAGGCGTTGCACCACCTGCGGGGAGGCTGGCTCGTCGTGGGGTGCTTCGGCTACTGCGGGCGCGTCGCCTTCGCGGTCGGAGAGGGTGCGCTCTTGCTGCACCACCCCCCGGGGGAGCAAAAACAGTACAGCTATCAGCGCTGTTGCGCCGGCTATGAGCGCCCATTGTATTCGGTTCATACGGGAATGACGGTAGATATTGGCTTTCAAATTTGGACACGAATTGGCAGACAAAAAAACGGACGCGGGCCGAAGCGTTTTTCGCAGTCTCGTGATGTGCCGGGGCTATAACCAAAAAAAGGCTATCCGGGTGCGGATAGCCTTGGGCCAACTCGGCAAATCTGGGCGCCGTCACCCGATGGTGCTCACCGACAGCCCCCGCGCGCCCACTAAGAGGGCAGCCTTGGGCTTGAAGGGAGGCTCATTGTCCACTTTACCTTCTTTTACCTGATCTACGAATACTTTAGCGGGTTTGAAACTGGGCACGTAGTGCTCGTCAATGACGATAGCCGTGTTTTTCTGAATATCGCGGGCCGTTTTGCGGGCGCGTTTCTTCGATACAAAGCTCCCAAAGCCCCGTACATAAATGTTCTCACCGTCGGTTACATTTTCTTTTACTACTTCAAAGAAAGACTCCACGGCGGCCTGCACGTCCGTGCGGTCCATGCCCGTCCGGCGGGCGATTTCGGCAATTACTTCTGCTTTTGTCACTGGAATGGCTAATAAGGGTGAATATTTTTGTGGTATCTAGTAGGCGATCGACGGTGGTAATGACTTATCCGATTCTCAAATTTAACTAAGGGAAGCTTAAGAAAAAGAATATGTCAGAAAAAAATGGATATTCAATCACAATTAAAAATACTTTTTAAACTTTTCAATCAACAAAAAAACTCTAAATAATTTTCATTAATGGACATCATGGGTGAAACTAAAGGAGAAAATACTCCTCCATCCCACGCGACCCCGTTTGCCCATCGGCTGCTGGGCTGGTACGCGCGCCACGCCCGGCCATTGCCCTGGCGCCAAACCCGCGACCCGTACCGTATCTGGCTCTCGGAGGTGATTCTGCAACAAACCCGTGTAGCGCAGGGAATGCCCTACTACGAGCGTTTTCTGGCTGCCTTTCCCGACGTGACGGCCCTGGCCCGGGCCGACGAGCAGGCCGTACTCCGGCTCTGGCAAGGCCTGGGCTACTACAGCCGCGCCCGCCACCTGCACGCCACAGCGCGGCACGTGGCCAACGAGCGGGGCGGGCAGTTTCCCGACCACTACGGGGCCCTGCGCCAATTGCCCGGCATAGGGCCCTACACCGCGGCCGCCATCGCTTCGTTTGCCTTCGGCGAGCCCGTGGCCGTTGTGGACGGCAACGTGTACCGGGTGCTGGCCCGGCATTTTGGCCTGGCCGACGACATTGCTTCGCCCGCCGGGCAGCGCGCGTTTCGTGAACTGGCCCAGGCCGTGCTGCCCACTCAGGACAGCGATACGTACAACCAGGCCATCATGGAACTGGGCGCTTTGCAATGCGCGCCCGCCCGCCCCAAGTGCCTCACTTGCCCCGTACAGGCCACGTGCGTGGCCCTGGCCACGGGGCAACAGGCGACTTTGCCCGTCAAGACCAAGCGTACGCAGGTGCGACAGCGCTATTTTCATTACCTGGTGCTGGGCGACGAGGCGGGCCACTTGTGGCTGCGCCAGCGCGGCGCGGGCGACATCTGGCAGGGCCTGTTCGATTTTTGGCTCGTAGAGGCGCCCGCCCCGCTAACTGTCGAGGCCTTGCTGGCCACGCCGGCGCTGTCGGCGTTTTGCCAACTGGACGTGCGCCTGGTAGGCCAGCAAGGGCCCTTCCGGCACGTACTGACGCACCAGCGACTGGAAGCCTATTTCTACCGCTTTGTCGTGCATTCGTCGGCTGTCGAATGGCTGGCCCGGCACGCCCCCCAACAACTTGTCCAACTGACGCCCGCCGAAGTGGCCGCCGTTCCCAAGCCCGTGCTGATTACCAATTATTTAGCGGCAGAATGAAGCTACACCAACAGGTTTTTAGTATTTTTGCACGAGCGTTCACCCCTACAATTTTTTGATATGGCTGGTAGCATCAACAAGGTTATTCTGATCGGTCGGCTCGGCATGGACCCTGAAGTACGGCACCTTGAGGGCGGGTCTGTAGTATCCAACTTTAATATTGCCACTTCCGAGAACTATACTAACAAGGCAGGCGAAAAGGTGGAAAATACCGAATGGCACCGCCTCGAACTTTGGGACAAACTCGCCACGCTGGCCGAAAAGTACCTCAAAAAGGGTGACCAGATCTACGTGGAAGGCAAGCTACGTACGGACAACTGGCAAGACAAAGAGGGCAATAGCCGAAGTACCGTACGTATCCGTGTGCAAGAGATGACCTTTTTGGGCAGTCCCAATCGGTCGGGCGAAGGGTCGGCCCCGGCAGCTCCGCGCAGCAGCAGTGCCGAAAGTACCGAGCCGGCACGGGCGCCCGCATCCGATCCGGCTCCATCTTATCAGTCCCGTACACAAGGCGACGATGACTTGCCCTTCTAGATTATTCACCCAACACAGCCACCTTGGAAGGTAGTAGTATTGACCCCGGCGGTAGTACGCTGGGGCTGCTCTTGAATACTGACTGGACGTTCTTTGCGTCCGGAGGGGCGATTTTGGTGGTATTGCTGCTGCTCTCGGCCTTGGTGTCTGGCTCTGAAGTAGCCTTCTTTTCTCTTTCAGCCGAGCAGGTCAATGTCCTCAAAACGAGCACGGACGAATCGGACCGTCGCCTGGTGCGGCTGCTGCACAACCCCAAACGACTATTGGCGACGATCCTGATCGCCAACAATTTCCTCAACGTCGCCCTCATCACGATTGCCACGTACTTGGTCTGGGAGGCCTTTGCTGGCTCACCCGATACGGCACTGTTGCAAACAGTCCTCTTGACTTTTGTGACCACTTTTCTAATTGTTTTCTTCGGTGAGGTGACGCCCAAGGTGTACGCCACGCAGGACAGCCTGCAGTTTGCCCACCGGACGGCACCGCTGCTGGCCCTGGCCCAAGCACTGGCCTATCCGCTGGCTTCGCTGCTCATTCGCCTCAGCAACGCCGTCGAAACGCGCATCGAACGCAAGGGCTACACCCTCTCGGTAGATCAGCTCAACCACGCCCTCGACATTGCCACCGAGAGCGACTCGACCCGCGAAGAAAAAGACTTGCTCAAGGGCATTGTCAACTTCGGCACGCTTTCGGTCAAGCAAATTATGCGCTCACGGCTCGACATCACGGCTTTCGACAGCGACCTGGACTTTCACGAACTGATGGATCGGATCAACAAGTCGGGCTACTCGCGCGTGCCCATCTACCGCGATACTATTGACAAGATCGAAGGCATCCTTTATATCAAAGACTTGCTGGCGCACCTGCACGAGGAAGAAAACTTTGCCTGGCGGCCCTTGCTGCGTTCCAGCTACTTTGTGCCTGAAAGCAAAAAAATTGACGATTTGCTCCGCGATTTTCAGCAAATGCACGTCCACATTGCCATCGTCGTGGACGAATACGGCGGCACCAGCGGGCTGGTCACCCTTGAAGATATCATCGAAGAAATTGTTGGCGAAATCAACGACGAACTTGACGACGCCGAAGATGAGTTGCAGTTCACGAAAGTAAATGCCAACACGTTTGTTTTTGAGGGCAAAACTTCGCTAAAAGATTTTGCCAAGGTGGTAGGGGTGGACGTGGACATCTTCGACGAGGTGCGGGGGGAGAGCGAATCGCTAGGAGGCCTACTGCTGGAAATAAATGCCAAGATGCCGCGCAACGGCGAAAAGATTGACTTCGATCGTTTCTCTTTTCAGATTGTGTCGGTAGATCAGAAACGTATCAAGAAAGTGCGCGTGCAGTTGGCCGGGGCCACTGCCAACCGCGAATTACCATGAAAAAAAATCGCTACGCAGGGCTGGTACTTCTCAGCGCATTGGCCGGATGGCTGATGGCCTGCGAACCCGAGTTTGTGCCCAAGCCCAAAGGCTACAACCGCATTGACCTGCCCCAGCCCAGCTACCGCCCGCTGGAGGCCGCTCACCCCTACACGTTCGAATACTCGACGCACGCCATCGTCACCAACGACACCACCGGCCGGGTAGAGCCACACTGGATTGACATTACTTACCCGACGCTGAGCGCGAAGGTGCAGTTTACCTACAAATCGCTGGACAAGCAGCCTCAGAAGTTTCAGGAACTCAACGAAGACGCCCGCCGCCTGACGGCCAAACACCACATCA
>DAIMZG010000012.1:0-21969 GCA_036734065.1 Catalimonadaceae bacterium | reverse complement strand
TGACGGGCGGTACGGTCATTTCGGAAGAGCGCGGCTACCGCCTCGACAACGCTACCCTCGACTACTTGGGTACGGCCGAGAAAGTAACCATTGACAAAGACAACACTACGATTGTCAATGGCCACGGCGAGAAGTCGGCCATCACGGCCCGCATCAGCGAAATCAAGGCGCAGGTCGAGAATACCACCTCGGACTACGACCGTGAGAAACTGCAGGAGCGTTTGGCCAAACTGGCCGGTGGTGTAGCGGTGCTCTACATTGGGGCTGCTACCGAAACGGAGATGAAAGAGAAGAAAGACCGGGTGGACGACGCCCTGCACGCTACGCGGGCTGCCGTACAGGAAGGGGTTGTCCCCGGCGGCGGCGTAGCCCTTATCCGGGCCATCGAAGCCCTCGACAGTGTACAGACGCACAACGACGACGAACTGATCGGCGTGAACATCGTCCGGACGGCCCTCGAAGCCCCGCTGCGCACGATCGTGGCCAACTCGGGCGGCGAAGGCTCGGTGATTATCAATGAGATCCGCGCGCACAAAGGTGACTACGGCTATAACGCCCGCGAAGACAAGTTTGAGAACTTGTTCGAAGCCGGCGTAATTGATCCTACCAAGGTCACGCGCCTTGCCCTAGAAAACGCCGCCTCGGTGGCCGCGCTGCTGCTGACGACCGAGTGCGTGATTGCCGACGATCCCGAAGAGAAGGATGCTGCCGGTGGTGCCGCTGCTGGTATGGGCGGCATGGGCGGTATGGGTGGCATGGGCGGCATGATGTAATCTCGCTTTTCCCCTCATTCAAAAACCTGCACAATTGTGCAGGTTTTTTTTGTGCCCAATGATCCGATCCGGCTTTTATGGCGTATTTCTTGCCTACCGTTTGGGCGGCATCCTAAAGGGAGAATGGCTAAGGCCCATTTTGCTAACGAGCGCTTATTACTTTACCAGATGGGATATTACACGTCTGCCCCATTCGCCAAAAATGCGCCAGCAGCCTTCAAAGAGCCGACTACATTTGTTTGAAAAACCAGCCCGTCCACCTATGGATACCTTTCATCGCTCTGAGAAACGAGAAGCATATTTTTTCCTCTACATCTGCGTCTGTCTTTCTAAGATTGAGTTTTTTCTGGAAGGTGATCGGGCCGACGAGGTGTTGCAGAAGGCCAGCAGAAAACTGCAGACCCCGATATCGGAGTTGTCTGACGTACTCTCGGATGTGCTGGACGATTACGTCAATCATTCCGACGAGGACATTAAGATGAACGTGCGGCACTTTTGCAGCCACTACTGCCATACCTTTGTGCAGGTCAACGAGTTGCTGAGCGAACTAGCCGACATGTTGGAGCGGGAGGAGCGCATCCGCGATATCAAAAAGATCTTGTTCCTGAATATGGGCACTTTCGCGACGGTCAACTGACGTCGCCAACGGCCGTAAAAAAAGCCCTCGGTGCGCGCTGCGTGCCGAGGGCTTTTGTATTAACGCCGCGCCCACGCTCCTACTCTATGCCATGCATTTTGCGCGCAAGCGGTTTGCCCACTGCGAACAGCAGCGCGGCCGCCACCAGGGCCACGATCACGAAAATGCCGAAAAAGAACGACAGCGACCGGGTCTGGGCCATCTCGTCCACCAGCCCCGAAAGCAAGCCCCCGATCTTGTTGCCAATGGCGGAGGCCAGAAACCACACACCAAACATAAGCCCGACCAGCCGGGCCGGCGAAAGCTTGTTGACTGCCGACAGCCCAACGGGCGACAAGCAAAGTTCGCCCATGGTGTGCAGCAGGTAGGCCAGCACGAGCCAGAGCATACTCACTCCCGCCGCTTCGGCGCCTACCGGAATGGAGGCAGCACCCACCACCAGGGCCACAAAGCCCGCCGCCAGAAACACCAGCCCAAAAGCAAACTTGAAAGGGCCGCTCGGATTTTTACCGCGACGGCTCAGCCAGACCCATACCGCCGAAAACACGGGAGCCAGCGTAAAAATGAACAGGGCATTGACCGACTGAAACCACGAGGCGGGCACCGTGAAATTGAGGAAGGCAATGTCCCGATTGGTGTATTTATAGGCGAAGATGTTCATCGAAGAGCCAGCCTGTTCGAAGGCCAGCCAGAAAATGATCGAAAAGAAGGCCAGCACAAAAACTACCAACAGCCGATCGCGCTCCACCTTGGTGAGCGGGGCTTTGGGAATGTCCGTCGCCGTGGTGGCCGACTTGACGGGACGCAGGCCAATTTTGCCCAGTGTGCGTTGCCCAAAGTAGAATTGTATCAGGCCAATGGCCATCCCGACGCCCGCTGCGCCGAAGCCATAGTGCCAGCCAAATCGGTCGGATTCACCCAAGTAGCCGCAGATAATCGTGCCTAGAAAAGCCCCCAGGTTGATGCCCATGTAGAAGATGGTGTAGGCCGAATCTTTGAGGGCGCTCCCTTCCGGATAGAGTTGCCCGACCATCGAAGAGATATTGGGTTTGAAAAAGCCATTGCCGATGATGAGCAAGCCCAGACCCAGGTAGAACGCCGGCATCGGCTCGAAGGCCAGGGCCACGTGCCCGAACATCATCAGAATACCGCCCAGAAACACCGCTCGCCGAAAGCCCATGTAGCGGTCGGCCAGAAAGCCCCCGATGATGGGCGTCACGTACACCAACCCCGTGTACGTACCGTACAGGCTGCCCGCCTCGGCCGAGCTCCAACCCAGCCCGCCCCGGGCGTTGTCAATCAGGTAAAGCACCAGCAGGGCGCGCATGCCGTAGTAGCTGAAACGCTCCCACATTTCGGTGAAGAAAAGCACGTAAAGGGCACGGGGATGACGGTTGGCTACATCGGGCTGCGCGTCGGTAACCAATGTGTCGGGCGCACCGTGCTTGTTGACTTGATTTTCGATGGACATGTTGAACAGATAATGAGAAAAAGCGTGTACGCATCGTCTGCACCCGGGAGCCTCCGCTCGGCAGACAGCGCGCTAAGCCGTAAAATAAAGATAAAATTTGCGCGGTCGCTACATTTTTAAGTTTGTATCAACACTTGCGCTCGTCGCCAGCGGCACAAGCGGGTTTGCCATCCTCAGAACTTATAGATGCCCGCAGGCCCACACGCACCGTTTGTACGCCTTTGGCCAGCCCGGTAGGCCTGAGATAGGCAGGTGCCAACCAGCCCGACACGCCGCTCAGCATCACAAACCAATCCTCGGCGCCATCCATGCGCGCCGCACCATCGGCCCCGCAGTCGGCAACCGACAATTGGGTGTGTCGCCTGCCGTTGGCCTGTCCGGCTTTAGCCGTTGCGCGGACCAAGTCTGCTTTCCCGGGTGAGCACATGGCCGATGAAAGTTGGCAGCAGATCGTATCCGCGCCCAGGGCGTGTGCAACCCTAAAGAAAACAGTGGCAGCCCAATCGCGAAAAAATCACTTTTTCTTACCTGAAAATTTGCTAGAAAAAAGTCTTATTTTGCGTACTTACGGCAGCAGCGAAATTCCGCTAAATGTCGTGAGACAGGCAAAAAACCTGATTAATATCATTAATAAGTGTTTCTATCCGACTTTTTGCGGTTTTTTTGTAGCGAAAGCCGCTAGTTCACGAACTTATTGTCTAACTTTACTTAACCAGTTTATCACTTTATTCCAAAAAATTTGACATTCATGCAAGAACACGGATTAAAATCGCAGATCAGCGGGCTGGGCGACTGCGGTATTCACCGCTTCGCCGACGCGCGTTGGAATCAAAGTCCGGCGGCGCTGGTCGAGGAGGCCATCAAAAACGGCGAAGGGTACCTGACTGATACGGGCGCCCTCATGTGCGATACGGGCAAGTTTACGGGCCGCTCGCCCAAGGATCGCTTCATCGTGAAGGACGAAGTAACGCAAGACGCCGTCTGGTGGGGCGACATCAATATTCCCGTTACACCCGCGCAGTTCGATAGCCTCCACCAGCAAATGGTGGCCTACCTGGCCGACAAGCAACTCTACGTGCGCGACGCCTACGCCGGTGCCGATCCCCATCACCGCTTGCACCTGCGCGTGGTCAACACCATGGCCTGGCAAAATTTGTTTTGCTATAATATGTTTATTCGCCCCAACGAAGACGAACTCGCTCAATTTGCTCCCAACTTTACCATTCTTTGTGCCCCCGATTTTCAGGCTGATCCGCAGGCCGACGGCGTACGCCAGCCCAACTTCGCCATCCTCAATATGTCGAAGCGTGTGATTCTCATTGGCGGTACGGCCTACGCAGGGGAAATGAAAAAGGGCATTTTCTCGGTGCTCAACTTTTTGCTCCCCCACGAGAGCGGCATCCTCTCGATGCACTGCTCGGCCAACATCGGCCAACAAGGCGATACGGCCGTTTTCTTCGGCCTGTCGGGTACGGGCAAAACCACCCTTTCGGCCGACCCGGATCGTAACCTGATCGGCGACGACGAGCACGGCTGGACCGAAGAAGGCGTTTTCAACTTCGAAGGCGGCTGCTACGCCAAGGTTATTGACCTTACCCGCGAAAAAGAACCGGAGATCTACGATGCCATCCGCTTTGGGGCCATCGTCGAGAATACCCGCTTTAAAAAAGATTCGCGCGAAGTGAACTACGAAGACGCTTCCGTCACGCAGAACACCCGTACCGCTTATCCAATCCATCACATTGACAATGCTGTGGAGCCTTCGGTAGGTGGCATCCCCAAAAATATATTTTTCCTGACGGCCGATGCCTTCGGCGTTATTCCGCCCATCTCGAAACTGAATACCAGCCAGGCCATGTACCACTTCATTTCGGGCTATACAGCCAAAGTGGCGGGTACCGAAGTGGGCGTCACCGATCCGCAAACCACTTTTTCGGCATGCTTCGGCGAGGCTTTCCTGCCTTTGCACCCCACGCGCTACGCCGAACTGCTGGGCAAGAAAATGGAGCAGCATCAGGTCAACGTGTGGCTGATCAATACCGGCTGGACGGGCGGGCCCTTCGGCGTGGGTACGCGCATGAAGCTCAAATACACCCGGGCCATGATCACGGCTGCCCTCGAAGGCCAACTCGACGCGGTGCCCTACGCCGAACATCCCGTTTTTGGCGTGGCTGTTCCCCAGACCTGTCCCGACGTGCCCGACGAGGTGCTCAACCCGCGCGAAACCTGGAAGGATAAGGATGCCTACGACCAGAAGGCCCTGCACCTGGCCCGGGCGTTCGTCAAAAACTTCAGCAAATACGCCGAGCACGCCAGCGACGACATCCTGGCCGGCGCCCCCAAAGCCGAGTCGGTGGACGCTTCCTGAGCAGTCCCGCACGGCAAAGAGGCCATTGACTCCACACAGTCAATGGCCTTTTTTTTGGGCGGTTTTCAGTTGCTTTCTACGCGCTCAGATGCCGTAGCGCACAGCATTGATGACCCGCCGCACACGGCTAGGCCGGAAAAAACGGCGAAGCTGGGCAATTACCCGCGGGTCGGCGGGCACTTGGGGCGGCAGGCGATAAGAAGCTGCCCGTACGCTGACGGCATAGCGCCGCCGGGCGGGCGTGTGCGTACCGGAGTGATCGTGGCCCACGTTGGCTACCTTCGAGCGCACCGGATATAACCCGTAGGCCCGTTGCAAAAAGTGGGTGTAGCCCCAGCGGATGGCCCACGAGTCAATTTCGCCGCGCTGTTGACGCACTAGCATGGGCAGCAGATCGTCGCCGCCCTGCGCGAAGGCGCGGCAATTGCGCGGGCTTTGGCGCAGTGCCTCAAACGTAGGAACGGCCCAATCGGCCTTGGCCCAGCGGTCGGCCCACGTGGCCCAGCCCCACGACGACGCCCGGGGCAGCAGGCAGACGTCGTGCCGAAAAGAGGGAGGAAATACCAAGGGATACGTGTAGCCCGACACGGAAAAAATGCGCGGCTGGCGGGCGTAGGCACGCAGGGCATCGTTCATAAAATTGAGAAAATCGGGCGCAAAGATCAGGTCGTCTTCCAGCACGATGGCCCGTCCGTACCGGGCCATCACGTCCGAAACCCCCGCAATTACCGAGTTGGCAAGACCCCAGTTGGTTTCCCGATCGACAATTTCTGTCCGGGCAAAACCCGTGGTACGGGCCAGCAAGTCGTGCACGGCCCCAACGGCGACCCGGTCTTCGGCACGCCGGGGGCCGTCGGCAAAAACGAACAGCTCACTACGGGCAGCCAGCGGATTTTGTCGCAGCGAAGCCAGCGTGCGCGCCAAGTGCTCGGGACGATTGCAGGCAAACAGTACGATGGGGGCCAGCGAGTTCACAGAAAAGTATGGTAAAATAGAACGTTACTACAACCCGCACGAAGCGCGGCCTTTGGCCTTGCAATATGGCATTTATGGCCGAAGGTTGCCGCTTTGTTACCCACGTGCTTTCTCCCCGGTTCGCATTTTTTTCTCCTGCCGGGTCGTGCCTTCTTGAAACACTTTTTCACGCGCCCCACCCAGCTATGCTTTCACCTCCGCATTTGTGGCATTTTATTGAAGAAAGCAGCCGCATCCGGCTTCACGCCTACGACAACCTCCACGCCCAACTCACCGATTATTTGCAATTGGCCCTGGGCATCACGGACATGACCTTCGGCAGCCTGTGCGTGCTGGAAGGCACGGGGCTAATTCCTTTTACGGAAGTGGGCACCCGGCCAACCGGGGTGCCGGCCGACCTGCTCACGACCCTGCGCTATTCGGTGCTGCGCCATTCGGTACTGCAAAGCCGCACGCTCGTGGCCTACGACGCCCACGGGGAAACCGTCACTACTGACCAATCGGTGATGGCCATTGCGGTTCCTTTGTGGCACGACCGGGAATTGTTCGGGGCGATCGTCTGCGCCCGTACGCCTGCGGCTGCGGCTCCCCTGGCGGCCGACGTGCTTCGGATGGCCAGCGTGTTGCTGCGCGACGCACAGCAAATCATCGCCGTCCGGCTCGGCCAGCAGCGGCGCAATCGGCTGGAGGCTGCCTTGCTGGCTGGCAAAGACCAGTTCCGCATTCTGGTCAACAACTTGCCGGGGGCCGTGTACCGGATCAAGGTGGTGAAGCCGGACGAAAACTTGGTGGAATACCTCAGTCCCAACATCGTCTTTTTGGTGGGCCTGCCGCCCGAGCACTTTGTCAATGCGCGCTCCGATCGGTTTTGTGCGCACGTACACCCCACCGACCGGGCACGCCTAGAGGCCGCCTGGCCCGAGCGGTTGCGCCAGCAAGCCAGCTACAGCGACGAGTTTCGGCTCTATCACCAGCAGGGGCGCTTTGTGTGGGTGCGCGACTACGGGCAGGTGAGCCGCGACGAACAAGGAAACCTGCGCATCGAAGGCGTACTGATGGACATTACCGAACGCAAGGAGGCCGAAGTCGAGGCCGAAAAGCAACGGCTTATGTTCCGGGCCATGCTAGAGGCCCAACCCGACGCCATGCTGGCCGAAGATGCCGAGCACAAAATTGTGTACGTCAACTCGGCCGCCCGCAAGCTGTTTGGTTATCCCGATCGGGAAGTGCTTGGTCAGCACATTGACGCCTTTTTCGAGCGCCTGATCGTACCGCCCGAGCCGCACCACCGCCTACACGCAGGCGAATGCTACTTGCGCGATATCCTGGGCCATGCCCACCTCTGCGAGGTGCAATCTACGCCGCTGCTCAACCACCAGAAGGCAGCGGGCTTTCTGACCATCATCCGCAACATCACCGTGCAACGGCGCACCGAAGAGCAACTGGTGCTGCTCAGCGAAGCCCTCGATTCGAGCACCAACGGGATCGTAATCAGCGATCCGGCCCTGCCGGATATGCCTATCATCTACGTCAACCCCGCCTTCGAGCGGATGAGTGGCTACAGCCGCGAAGAGGTCATTGGGCGCAATTGCCGCTTCTTGCACGGCACCGACCGGGAACAGCCCGAGTTGGCCCGCCTGCGGCAAGCCCTGCGCGAGCGCACCAATTGCAACGTCTTTTTGCGCAACTACCGCAAAGACGGCACCCTGTTCTACAACCAACTCGACATTTCGCCGGTCTTCAACAAAGACGGCCAACTGACCCATTACCTCGGCATTCAATCGGACATTACCGAGCGTATCCGCGTCGAGCGGGCCTACCGTTACCTGGCCGAGATTGTTGAGTCGTCGGAGGATGCCATCATGGGCAAAGACCTCGACGGCACCCTCGTGAGTTGGAACGGCGGGGCCGAAGCCATTTACGGCTACACGGCTGAGGAAATCATTGGCCAGCCCGTCGAGACCCTCGTGCCACCCGACCGCCACGACGAACTGGCCCTATTTATGGAAAAAATTCAGCGCGGCGAACACATCACGCACCACGAGACGGTACGCCTCACCAAGGGCGGACGCCTCATTGACGTATCGCTGACAATCTCCCCCATCCTCGACGAGCAAGGGCGCGTGAAAGGGGCTTCGACCATCGCCCGCGACATTACCGAGCGCAAGCGTATGATCGAACTGGAGAGGGCGCGCGACCTGGCCGAACGGGCCCTTCAGCTCAAGTCGAAGTTTATGGCCAACATGAGCCACGAAATCCGCACGCCCCTCAACGGCCTGATCGGGATGGCTGACATTCTGCGCGGCACGTCCCTTTCAACTTCGCAACGGGAATACGTGGAAATCATTAAGAAATCGTCCGAAAACTTGCTGACGATCATCAACGACATTCTGGATTTTTCGAAGCTGGAGGCGGGCAAGATGCACCTCACTGCTTCTACGTTTCACCTGCACCGGGCCTTGCACCGGGTGCGCGACTTGTTCATCCCGCTGGTGCGTCACAAAGACCTGACCCTCACGCTCGAGATTGCCCCGGCAGTGCCCACCTTTGTGCATACCGACGAGACCAAACTGGTTCAGGTACTGACCAATTTGGTCAGCAATGCCATCAAGTTTACGGAACGGGGCCAAGTGACCATCCGGGTACAAGGCGACGCCCCGAATCGGCTGCGCTTCGAAGTGCAGGACACGGGCCCGGGCATCGCCACTGACCAACAAGCCCAGCTTTTTCAGCAGTTTTCGCAACTGGACACTTCGCTGACGCGCCAGCACGGCGGCACCGGACTGGGTCTGGTCATTTGTCGTAGCCTGGTGCGCCTGTTCGAAGGAGAAATTGACGTAGTTTCTACCGAAGGTCAGGGCAGCCTTTTCTGGTTTACCATTTGCTATGCCCCGCCCACCGCACTGCCCGAGTTGCTAGCGCCTGTCCAGGGAGCAGCCGGCCTGCCTGCTGCCGTCTTCGATGCCCGCGTGCTGTTGGTCGAAGACCAGGACGTCAATCAGCTCGTCGCACGTCTGATGCTGGAAAAGGCTGGCTGCCAGGTAACGTTTGCCGAAGACGGTCAGGAAGCCTGCGACCTGTACCAGCCCGGTGCCTTCGACCTGATTTTGATGGATATCCGGATGCCCATCATGGATGGCATCACCGCCACCCAACACCTGCGCGCCCAATACGCCAGCCTGCCACCCATTGTTGGCATGAGTGCCGACGCCATGGATGGCGACGCCGAGCGGTACATCCGGGCCGGCCTCGACGACTACCTTTCCAAGCCGGTTACTTACCAGATGCTGATTGAGAAGTTGCGTCAGTGGTTGCCCACGCTATCTGCATCCGACGACGCGCCGGAGGTTCATCCGTCCGGCACGGAGGATCATTTCCTCGACGAGGCCGTGCTGGCCCAAATCGAACAAATGGCCCGGCAACACCCGGAGACCGTCAAAGATCTTTTTCGCTCTTTCGTAGAAGACTGTCAGGAACTGATCATCCAACTGACAGAAGCACACCAAGCCCACGACGTAGAACGCATGCGGCACGCTGCCCACACCCTCAAGGGCCTAAGCGGCACGCTCGGCGCCACGGGGCTCTTTCGGCTCAGCGACCAGCTCAATACGCGCCTCCGCCAGGAAGACTACACCGTCGGTTTGCTGCTCGATCACTTGAAGGCCCACAACCAGCGGCTCACGACCTACCTGCAAAAGCGATTTCAACTTACACCTGTCACGGCCGAATGAAAACGACGGCCAAACGGCACGCAATACCTTTTATCTTAACCGGAAAATTCCCCAGTGAAAAAGCATCGTTTATTCATCATTGAAGACAATCGCACCGAATCCTTGGTCATGAAACTGGCCTTCAGTGGTTTCGAAAACCTGGAAGTGTCCTTTTTCGATCGGGGGGAGGCCCTGCTGGCCGCCCTAGACGCCGAGCCGGACATCATCCTGCTGGACCTGGTGCTGCCCGATATCCACGGTCTGGAACTGATTCGGCGGCTCCGTGCCCGCCCATCTTCAGCGCGGTTGGTAGTCTTGTCGGCCCAGGAGGACATCGGCGTTGTGGCACAAGTACAAGCCGAGGGCGTTTTCAACTACGTGGTCAAGAGCGATGGCTGCCTACGCTACGTCAAGCAGGTGATCGAAGACCTTTTGCTCGTCATCGAAACCACGGCCGCGCGTACGCCTTCCGAGGCAGATTAGAGTTGGGCCAGTTCGGCCAATTCAGTACGGAAACCGCCCGACAAAATCGGGAAGCGGCACCAACTGCGCGGATCAACGCTGTAGTCGTCGAGATGAAACGACGGGGCGATGCGCTCGCGCTTCCACTGGTTCTGGGCCCACAGCCGAAAAAACCGGGTTACGTACTTTTTCAGGTGCGGCGCGGGTGCCGTGCGGCGGGCCAACAAATGGTGGTACACCGCCTGCGGGGGTTGCCGCTCGAAGATAGCCAGCCGCTCGATGGCCTGCAGCACATCGTAGGGCATCAGGTCGTCTTCGTCGGTCTGCACCCGTTCGAGCGGCCGCAGTTCGGCCGAGGGCTGCAAGCGGTTGACATGCCGCAACGACGAGCGGCACAGGTGATGTTCGGCCCACTGCAGCCAGTGCCGGATAAAGCTTTTGTCCACCCCGGCAATGGGCGCCAGACCACCCGACGTATCGCCGTCCATGGTGGCGTAGCCCACCGACCCTTCACTCCGGTTAGAGGTGGTCAGCAACAGGGCGCCCGTCGTGTTCGTGAGCATCCAGATGGCGGGGGCGCGCACACGCGACTGGATGTTTTGCAGGGCAATATCGTCGGTATCCCACGTGAGGGGGCGTTGCAAGGCGCCTTCAATTTTTTGCTGATAGCCGTTCACTTCCGCATCAATGCGCCAGTCGTGGAAGCGGGCCCCCACGTCGTGGGCAAGGGCTTGGGCCGAAGCAAACGTATCGTCTGACGAGTTGACCGTACCCTGGTAGGCGCAGCGCAGCACGCGGGCCGTCAGAAACCGAATTTGTTCGGACAAAGGCAATACCTGCGCGGCTTGCTGGTCTTCGTCGCTCAGAAAGCCCGCCTTGTGAGCGAAGCGGTCCAGCCCCAGTTGGCCTACGCCCCGCCGTACCATTTCGGCCACCAGCACGGCCAGCGTCGAAGAGTCGGCGCCGCCACTGAGCGAGAGCACAAAGCCCCGGCTGCGGCTTTTGCGCATGTAATCGAACAGCCCCAGCGTGACGGCGGCCGTAAACTCGGTTTCCTTGTCTTCGGGGTCTTCGGTGAGCGTCGGCACGGGCACCGTGCTGGGCTGCGCCAGCGACACGGGCACGGCAATCAGGTTGATGTCCTGAAACGTAAACCGCACGTCCTGCTGGAGCATCCGGCCCCGCTGGGCGATCATGATGTCGCCGTCGTAGATCATTTTGCCGGCTTCGTTGCCGAGCAAGTTGGCGTACACGTAGGCGCAGCCAAAGGCTTGCGAACCTTCCAGAATCAGGCGGCGGCGGGTGGCCTTTTTGCCAAAAGCAAAGTGGCTGGCGCTCGGATTGAGGATGAGGTTGACCCCGCGCTGACAGTGTCGGTAGCCCGGTCGCAGTTCCTCGCGCCAGGCATCTTCGCATATTTCAAAGGCGATGGTGGCTTCGGGCGTCTCGAAAATCAGGTCGCCAAAGGGATAGTCGGTGCCGTGCAAACGAATAACCGCCTCGCGTCCCGCTGGCCAGGGCGTAAACCAGCGCGACTCGTAGTGCACACCGTCGTTGGCCAGGTGCTGCTTGGCGGCAATCCCGAGCAGCACGCCGTCGCGCACCAGGGCGGCGCAGTCGTAGGTACTACCTTCGAAACGCACGGGTAGCCCCACGGCCACCGTGATGTCATGGCAATCGGGCAGCAACTCAAAGAGGGCTTTGACCGCCTGTGCGGGTACCCATTCGCTCAGGAAAAGGTCTTCGCAGCCATAGCCCGTCACGCAAAGCTCGGGCAGACACAGAACCCGAACTTCGCGCATGCGGGCCCGGGTGATCGCCTCCCGGATGTTTTGGAGGTTATTTTCCCAGTCTATCGGGATCTGGTTGAGGGCTGCCCCACCAATGAGGAGGGGACTTGTGGGGGGAGCATTCATTCGTATCTGTAGTACACAGTCCGGTGGACTTGGTATTGTCTCCTCAAAAAACCGCGTGCGTGCCGATTAGTTCTTCTCGATACCCAGGTGCGTACAGGCAGCAGCGGCCGCGGCCTGTTCGGCTTTCTTTTTACTCAATCCGTTGCCCGTACTTACGGGGTCGTTGTCAATCACTACCTGTGCTACAAACTCGCGGTGGTGCTGACTGCCCGTCTCCCGAATGATCTCGAAGCGCAAGCGGTGGTTTTCGCGCTGTGCCCATTCGATGAGTTTGCTCTTGAAGTTACGATCCGTCTGGATAAGCTCCTCCAAATCGAAATGTGATTGTAGCAACCGCTGCAGCACGAACGTGCGGCATCCGTCGAAGCCTTTGTCGAGATAGACCGCTCCGATGAGGGCTTCGAGGGCATCGCCGTACACGGATTTGTGGCTGAAGCGCGAGCGGCGCTGGTTGTCCATTTCCAGCAAATCGGGCAGCCCAATCTTGTGGGCCAGTTCGTTGAGCGACTCGCGGTTGACAATCCGGGAGCGGATTTCGGTCAGAAACCCCTCGTCTTTGAAGGGAAACTTTTTAAAGAGGAACTCGGCCACCACGGCCCCCAGCACAGCATCGCCGAGGTATTCGAGGCGCTCGTTGTTGTTGGTTCCTGCCGCCGACACGCGCCGCGCACTTTCGTCAGCCGAAGTGTGCCGAATGGCCAGTTTGTAGAGATGCAAGTTAAAAGGCTTGCCGCCGATCATGGTGGTGATCGCTGCGGCAAGCCTTCGGTCGTTGCCCGTGTGTATCCGAAACAACCCAAATAAGCGACGTAAGCGCACTACTCAACCATTTTGCGGAAAATGAGCGAACAATTGTGTCCGCCAAAGCCAAAGGTATTGCTGAGCACGGCCCGTAGCGGGCGCGACACGGCCTGGTGAAAAGTAAGTTGCAGGCGGGGGTCGAACACTTCGTCATCGGTGAAGTGGTTGATCGTCGGCGGTACGAGTTGGTGTTCGAGGGCCAGTGCCGAGGCGATGGCTTCGATGGCACCAGCCGCCCCGAGCAAATGCCCGGTCATAGACTTGGTCGAGCTGATGCAGAGTTGGTAGGCGTGCTCGCCAAAAACGCGTTCGATGGCCTTGGTTTCGGCCGGGTCGCCCAGCGGCGTCGAGGTGCCGTGCACGTTGACGTAGTCCACCTCTTCGGGCTGCATGGCCGCGTCGGTCAGGGCGTGCTGCATCACCTGCATCACGCCCGCGCCTTCGGGGTGTGGTGCCGTCATGTGATAGGCATCGGCCGACATACCGCCGCCGGCCACCTCGCAGTAGATGCGGGCACCGCGGGCTTTGGCGTGCTCGTACTCCTCGAGCACGAGCACGCCAGCACCCTCGCCCAGTACAAAGCCATCCCGGTCTTTATCGAACGGGCGCGAGGCCGTGGTCGGGTCGTCGTTGCGTTCGGAAAGGGCCTTGAGGGCGTTGAAGCCCCCCACGCCCGCTTCGGTAACGGCCGCCTCAGAGCCCCCCGTCACGATGGCATCGGCCCGCCCGAGCCGGATGTGAGTCATGGCATCGAGAATGGCGTGCGAGGCCGACGCGCAGGCCGACACCGTTACGTAGTTAGGCCCCCGAAAGCCGTAGCGAATCGAGACGTGGCCCGCCACGATGTCTACGATCATCTTGGGGATAAAAAAGGGATTGAAACGCGGCGTACCGTCGCCTAGGGCGAAACTGGCCACTTCGTCCTGAAAAGTGCGTACGCCCCCAATGCCCGAGCCAAAGATGACGCCCACCCGATCGGGGTTGATGCCCGCACCGTTCAGCCCCGCCTCTTCGACGGCCTCCACGGCAGCTGCCATGGCATACTGCGCGTACGGATCCATCTTGCGTGCTTCCTTGCGGTCCATAAACCGGGTTGGGTCAAAATCTTTTACCTCGCAGGCGAAGCGGGTGCGAAACTTGGTAGCGTCGAAACGGGTGATGGGGGCCGCACCGCTTACGCCCGTGGACAGGCCCTGCCAAAAATCGGCGACCGTGTTCCCCAGTGGGGTAATGGCCCCTAACCCCGTCACAACTACTCTTTTCAACTGCATAAGGGGGGAAATAAATTACTTCGCGTGCTGCTCAAGGTATTCGACGGCTTGTCCTACCGTAGCGATGTTTTCAGCCTGGTCATCGGGGATAGAGATATTGAACTCCTTCTCGAATTCCATGATTAGCTCGACCGTGTCGAGCGAATCGGCCCCGAGGTCATTGGTAAAGCTGGCTTCGTGCGTCACTTCTGACTCTTCTACACCGAGCTTATCAATGATGATATTTTTCACTTTTTGAGCGATTTCTGACATTTTTTTAATTTTAGAAGTTAAAAATCTTCGCAAAGAAAGATATTCTACCCCTCATTATCAAACTATACGGAGCAGGCCTGACGTTGTGAAAAAATGGGCTTAGCAAAGGGATTGTACGTCCGGTGCGGCGCGCCTATTATTTGCCTGGGCTAGGCTCATGTCATGGCCAATGATAGCTGTCAATAGCTGTCGTCCAGATACGCTATATTGCGGTGCCTTCCGTAAGGGAGGTCAGCAAGCCACTATATCCTCATCCATATGACTTCAGTTTTTAACCGCACCAAGGTGGTTGCCACCGTGGGGCCGGCCTCGCACGACAAACACGTGCTCGAGCAACTCATCCTGGCGGGTGTCAATGTGTTCCGGCTCAACTTTTCGCACGGCACGCACGAAGGGCACGCCGCCGTTATCGGCGCCATCCGCGAACTTAACGAAAGCTTGGGTACGCACGTGGGCATTTTGCAGGATTTGCAGGGCCCCAAGATCCGAACCGACGAAGTAGAGGACAATGGCGTAGAGCTGTTTCCCGGCGATCGGATCGTGATCGGTACCCGCAAAGTGCTGGGCAATCGCCAGCGCATCAGCACCACCTACCAGCAATTACCACAAGACGTACGCAAAGGCGATACTGTGCTTATTGACGACGGCAATCTCGAACTTAGGGTGATAGACACCAACGGCGAAGAGGTAGAGGCCGAAATCATTCATGGTGGCATATTGCGCTCTCGCAAGGGAATCAACCTGCCCAACACGAAGGTATCGGCCCCCTCGCTGACGGAAAAAGACCACGAGGATTTGCTCTTTGGGCTGGCGCACGACGTGGACTGGGTGGCCCTTTCGTTCGTTCGCTCGGCCGAAGACATTCGCTACATAAAAAGTATCATCGCTTCGCACAACTCCTACACGCGCGTGGTGGCCAAGATTGAAAAACCGCAGGCCATCGAAAATATTGACGAGATCGTGGCGATTACGGACGGGCTGATGGTGGCCCGGGGCGACTTGGGCGTCGAGATTCCGATGGAAGACGTGCCCCTGTTGCAGAAAAAGATCGTGGCCAAGTGCAACGTGGCCGCCAAGCCCGTTATCATCGCTACGCAGATGCTCGAGAGCATGATCAATAACCCGCGACCCACGCGGGCCGAAACCACCGATGTGGCCAATGCCGTCATTGACGGGGCCGATGCGGTCATGCTCAGCGCCGAAACGGCCGCCGGACGCTATCCTGTGCTGGCTGTTCGGGCCATGAGCCGGGTGATCCACGCCGTCGAGCAGCAAGCCGACATCTACAATAAACGATTTAGCGACCTTGATCCCCGCTCGCCTACCTTGCCGCACGACAGCGTGGTGGCTTCGGCCTGCACGTTGGCGCAAGCCGTGGGGGCCAAAGCCATCGCTACCATTACGCGTTCGGGCTACTCGGCTATGCAAGTGAGCAGCCACCGCCCTGCTGCGCAAATTTTCATCTTTTCGCGCTATCCGCAGCTAATCACCCAGCTCAGCCTGGTGTGGGGCGTCCGGCCTATTCCGTACGAAATCAGCCGCTCGACCGACGAGATGATGGAAGACCTGGCCACCTTACTCAAGCGAAAGGGCCACCTCGTGCCGGGCGACATGCTCATCCATACGGCCAGCATTCCCATCGTCAAGAAGGGGCGCGCCAACATGATCAAGTTTACGATTATTGAGTAGGCAGCGTACGGAACGTGCGGGCGTTAGTGTCCGGATGGGCGTCGGGAGGTAAGGTGCGGTCGCGCAGCACAACCCGGAACGTGGTGCCCTTGCCCGGTTCGGAGTATTTCACAAAAATGCGGCCGCCGTGGTAGTCGCGCACGATGCGCCGCACCAGCGTCAGGCCCAGCCCCCAGCCCCGCTTTTTGGTCGTAAAACCCGGCTCGAACACGCGCTTGAGCTGCGATTTGGCAATGCCTTTGCCCGTATCGGTCACGTCAATAATCAGGCGGGCATCGGGGGCTTCGGCCAAGCGAATGGTCAACTGACCAACGCCGCTCATGGCGTCCACCGCGTTTTTGACCAAGTTTTCGATCACCCACTCGAATAGCGGGCGATTGAGGCGCACCAGCGTACCGGGCGTCACGTCGCTTTCAAGGGTGATGCTCACCTTCGTCGAGATGCGGAGCCGCAGATAGTCGAGCACGTGTTGTACCAACTCGGCAATGGGTTCGCCGCGCAGGGTAGGTACCGAGCCAATGTTAGAAAAGCGGGCCGTAACCACCTCCAGCCGGTGTACGTCCTTTTCCAGTTCGTCAATTACCGGATCGTCGGCGAAGCGTTCGTCGGAGCGGAAGTACGTGATCCAGGCCATCAGCGAAGACAAGGGCGTGCCCAACTGATGGGCCGTTTCTTTGGCCAGCCCTACCCAGACGCGGTTTTGCTCCATCCGGCGCGAGTAGCTAAGGACCATGTAGCCCATCAACGCAAAAAAGGCAATGGCCGAAAGTTGCACGTAGGGGTAGTATTTGAGCTGGGTGATCAGGTCCGAGTCCCGGTAGTAAATATAATTGCGAAAACCGGGGCTGTATTCCACCTCTATGGGGGGATAGACCTTCTGCATGGCGTACACCTCGCGCTGCAAGTACGCCTGCTTGTCGGCTCCCTTCAGGTGGGCGGGCACCGTGACGTTACGTTCCTGGATGGGCACGTGCAATCCGTCGGTCAGAATAACGGGAACCGACTTGTTGGCCTCGATGATCTCGCTGAAAATGAACGAGATGTTCTCCGCATCCTCCGTGTTGACCAGAAACTCCAGCCCCCGGGCGTAGAGCAAGATGAGCTTGCGCTCACGATCGGCCAGCTTCTTTATCAGGTAGTCGGTGTACACGAGCGAGGTCGCCCCGATCAGCAACGCCGCGCCCAGCAAGATGAGTTTGTAGTAGGAGTTGTGCTGGTGTTTTTTCATCGAAGAATAGCGCCGAAGGCCGAATATTATTTAGATTCATTACAAATACAACCCGCTGATCCAGGTCATTTTTTGCGTGAGGGCGCTTGAATTATTTTTGTAGTACCTAAGTTGGTAAACGGTATGCAAACTTCTTTCCAAGCAGTTAGTCTCTCGCATCGGCACGCGCCGGTCCACCTCCGCGAGATAATTGCGCTTTCGGACACAGACAGCAACGCGCTGCTCCATACACTACGCGATACACTGCCCCTCACAGATTTACTTATTCTTTCTACCTGCAATCGTACGGAGATATACTACGGTGCCGCACAGGATTACAGTAACGAAATAATCAAACTGCTGGGTATTCACAAAGGTATCGCACAACCTGCAGACATTGTAGCGCACTTTCAGGTGATCACCGAGACCGACGAGGCCGTTCGGCACCTTTTCCGCGTGGCCCTCGGGCTCGAGTCTATGGTGATCGGCGATATGCAAATCATTAATCAGGTAAAGCGCGCTTATCAGCAAACGGCCGACCTGCAACTGGCCGGGCCGTTTTTGCACCGCCTGATGCACACGATCTTTTTTGCCAACAAACGTGTGGTGCAGGAAACTTGCTTCCGCGACGGAGCTGCCTCGGTTTCGTACGCCGCCGTCGAGTTAGTGACCGAACTGCTGGCCGACTTTGCCCAGCCCCGCGTGTTGGTGGTGGGCGTGGGCGAAATTGGCCGCGATGTCTGCAAAAATCTGGCCCACACCCGGCTGGAGCACGTGCGCATCTGCAACCGTACCCAGTCCAAGGCCGAGGCCCTGGCTGCCGAATGCGGTGCCGAAGTTGTGCCATTCAACGACCTTTGGTCGGCCATTGCCGAAGCCGACGTCATCATCAGTTCGGTGGCCAGCGAGCGCCCCCTGGTGACGCCCGCCCAAGTGGCCGGACTGGAAATTCTGTCATTCAAATACTTCATTGATCTCTCTGTGCCGCGCAGCGTAGATCCGGACGTGGAAAACGTGCCCGGCGCCTTGGTGTACAATATTGATAAAATCCACCAGCGGGCTTCGGACGCCGTAGCCAGACGGCGCGAGGCCATTCCGGCCGTCGAGACCATCATGGAAGTTGCCTTGGCCGACTTTGATACCTGGTCGAGCGAGATGATCGTATCGCCGGCCATTCAGAAATTCAAGCAAGCCCTCGAACAGATCCGGCAGGAAGAGATGGCCCGCTACATGAAGCAAATGGATCCGGACGCCTGCCAAGCCGTCGAAATGGTAACCCGCAGCATGATGCAGAAGATCATCAAATTGCCCGTGATGCAGCTTAAGGCTGCCTGCCAGCGCGGCGACGCCGACAACCTGGTGGAAGTATTGCAAGACCTCTTCAACCTCGAAAAAACTTCTCAGCAACGATAGTTTCCATTTGTTGCCAAAGTATTGTGGCTGCCCAAGAACCTCTCGGGCGGCTTTTTTATGCGCAACCCCGTCCGTACTTCTTCAAAAACGCCCACTGATACCGGCCAAGCAATCGGCCGCACCTCAGCTTAGAAGCACAACGTGAAAACCGTATGCGCTCCGGGTGCCGAAGCCACCCGCAACGTACCCCCGTGCTGCTGCATGATTTGCCGCGAAAGGCTCAGCCCGATTCCCGAGCCGCCCTTTTTGGTTGTAAAAAACGGGATAAAGATACGCTCCTGCGCCTCCGGCTCAATGCCGGGGCCGTCGTCGGTTACCCGAATATTCGCCCGCTGGTGGGCATCGTAGCCAGCCCACAGCCAGATGCGCGTGGCGGGCGCTTCGCGGGCATTGCGCAACAAATTAAGCAGTATCATTTCGAGCAGTTCGGCGTCGGCTGTCACGTGCAGATCGGCGGGCCACACTTTCACTTCCAGCGCAATTCCCTGCGCGGTCAGTTCTTGTCGCACCAAACGGGCGATCCGGGCCAGCAACTCCCCCACCGGCACCAGCCGAAAGCGCGGCCGGGGCAAGTTGGTGAAGTCGCGGTAGGCATCCACAAAGCGGATCAGCCCGGCGCTGCGTTGTTCGATCGTACGCAAGGCCTCGCGCACGTCGGCGGCCGTTTCGGCGCTCAGCACCGCGCCCTCGCGCCATTCGTCCCGGAGGACGGTGTGCACGGTGGCCGTCAGCGAGGCGATCGGCGTGATCGAGTTCATGATCTCGTGCCGCAGCACCCGAATCAGGTTTTGCCAGGCTTCCAACTCTTTGGCCTGCAGTTCGGCGTGAATGTCTTGCAACGAGAGCAAACGAAACACCTGGCCGCGCTGCCGCAGCTCCGTGGCGTGAATGGCTAATTGGCGGGGGGCCGACTCGCCCGGCAGCGCAATCAGGGCGTGCCGACCCGGCAATAGCTGGCGCAGCGTGTCGGCCAGCGCCGGGTCAATGGCCCGCAATTCGTCGAGCTGGCGCACGTAGGGCGTGCCCAGCAATTGCCGGGCGGCCGTGTTCATCAGTTCGATTTTCCCTTGGGCGTCGAAGGCCAACAGCCCCGTGCTGACGTGCTGCACGACCGTGTGGAGGTACTGCCCTTGTTCTTCTTTCTCGGCCCGCGTACGCCGGAAAGCGTCGAACACTTCGTCGAAAGCGCGGTTAAGCGCCCGAAAACTGCTGCCCAGGTGGTTGTCGGCACCAAAGCCCGACGCAAAATCGGCAAAGCGCACCGACTCGAAAAAGTGTTGCACCTTGCGGTTGATGCGCTCTACGTAGCGAATCAGGCCATAGACCTGCGCCCCGAGGGCCACGACCAGCAGCCCGGCGGCAAAATGGGCACCCGTGCGCAGCCACAAGAACGCCAGCGCCGTGGCCGTCGCCGTAAGCAGCAACACCCGCCACACCACTCCCACACGAAAAGAACGGAATATCATCGGGGAATATGCCGAAAATTGGTTGATCGGCCCGTGCCTGTTTGGCCAGCCAACATCGGGGATATCAGCCCGGATGGGCCGGCGGCCAGACGCCGTAGAGGGCACCGCCGACGTGGTCGGTGCGCGCACCCGTTACCGAGCGCAGGCAATTGACTTGCTGACGCAAACGCAAGGTGCCCAGCAGGGCAAAGATGATGGCCTCCTTGAACTTGACCAGTCCGTCGTCGGGTACGATGGGCACCGTGCCTTCGCCGAGGTAGTGCTCCAGGCGGCTCAGCAAGAACGTGTTGAAGGCCCCGCCACCCGTAATGAGCAGCCGATGCGGACCCGTCCCGGTTTGAGCCTGCTGCGGAATGGCCGCCGCAATTTGCTGGGCCAGGTGCTCGGACACCGTGGCCAGCAAGTCGGGCAGCGCCACGGAAGTGTTGTCGAGCAAGGGCAGAAAATAGGTTTCGACCTCCTCGCGCCCGAGCGATTTGGGGAAAGGCTGCACGTAATAGCCCAGGCTGTTAAGCGTGGCCAGCAGTTTGATATCTACCCGGCCCGAGGCGGCAATTTCTCCCTGCGGATCGTAGGGTTCGCCCACCTGATTGGCCAGCCAGTTGAGCAACTGGTTGGCCGGCCCAATGTCGTAGGCCACCCGCTCGTCGCCCCGCTGGAACGAGATGTTGGCAATGCCCCCCAGGTTGAGGCAGGCGGCGTAGTCGGGAAAGAGCAAGGCATCGCCCAGCGGCACCAGCGGGGCGCCCTGACCACCGAGGGCCACGTCGAGCGCGCGAAAGTCGCACACTACGGGTAGCCCGGCCGCCGCGCTGAGGGCAGCCCCGTGGCCGATCTGCACCGTTACGCCCACCGAGGGCTGGTGAAATACGGTGTGGCCGTGCGAGGCAACGGCGTCGGCTGTCTGGTCGCAGTCTTCCAGAAAGGCGCGTACTTGCTGTCCGGCAAAGTGCCCAAAGTGCCGATCTATGCGCGCAAACTCAAAGCCGTCGGCCGTCACTACGTCCGATAGCATACGCCGCCAGTGGTCGCCGTAGGGCACCGTGCGGGCGGCCAGCAGCCGATGCTGCCAATGGCCGTCGGCATACGACAACCGGCACAGGGCCAAGTCGAGGCCGTCGAGCGAGGTGCCCGACATCACCCCCACAATTTTATACGATTCCATCAATGCTTACAGGAAAATAATTTCTTTTTGGTTGAAGTAACGCACTGCTCCTTCCGTATGTACGGCTAGCCGACCGGAGGTATCTACCCCCACAATTTCCCCGGCGAAAATGCGGCCTTCTCCGTCTTCAAACAAATGTTTTTCCTGATACTTGTACAGCCTTTGCAAGTAGCCCTGGCGCAGCCGATCGGCCCGCCCTTGCCTGAGCAACAGATAATGCGCCTCCAGGTGGTGACAGACCGTTGTCAGCACCTGGTCGAGGACGTACGGCTGCCCCGTGAGTTGCGCCAGCGACCGGGCACGGGGGGTAGCAAATTCGGTTTGATTGACGTTCAAACCTATTCCCGCAATCGTATGTTCTAGGTAGGTGCTGCGCGAAGCCGACGTGAGCAG
>DAIMZG010000011.1:9679-22982 GCA_036734065.1 Catalimonadaceae bacterium | reverse complement strand
ATTAATCACCATCCCCACAAAGCCAACCGCCCGCCGGAAATTTCCGGCGGGCGGTCAAAAAGCGTTAATCAATACGGAAGCCTCAGAACCCCGCGTCAATCAGCTCCACGTCGAATTCCAGCACCGCGTTGGGCGGAATGGCGCCACCACTGCCACCCGGGCCGTAGGCCAGCCCGGAGGGAATGAGTAGCACGGCCCGCTCGCCCCGGCGCAGCAGGGCGATGCCCTCGTCCCAGCCGCGGATTACCCGCCCGGTGCCAAGCTGGAAGGAGATGGGGGCGTAGTCGCGGTTGGGGCTGAAAATGTTCTGGGCGCGGGCCACGCTCTCGCGGCTGGTGTCGAAGACGCGTCCGTCGAGGAACTGGCCGACGTAGTGTACGCGGACAAACTGGCCCGCTTGCGCTTGGTTTTCCTGCGTGGTCACCAGCCGGACGATCACCAGCCCGGAGGGGGTTTCTTCCACGTTGGTCCAGCCGTTGGCGGGGCCTTTGTCGGCCAGGTGGGCAGCGATCAGGGCGCGGTCAGTTTCGAGTTGGGCGGTCGCCAGGCGCTGCCGCTCGGCCTCGTCGGCGCTGTCGTCGTCGCTGGTGCATCCGGCAACAACCAGCAACAGGCCCGCCAAAAGGCAAAGCAGTCCGTGGGTGCGCATCAGTTCTTCTGGACTTCTACCAGTTCGACATTGAAGACCAGCACCGAAAAGGCCGGGGCGCGGTCGCCGAGGGGCTGTTCGTTGTAGCCTAGGCGCGAGGGGACAATGAGTTTGCCTTTGCTGCCTTCGCGCATGAGGGCGATGCCCTCGTCCCAACCGGGAATGACTTGCCCTTGGCCGAGGGTAAAGGCCAGCGGTTCGTTGCGGTCGTAGGAACTGTCAATCTTTTTGCCGTCGAGGGTGGTCAGTTCGTAGCTAACGCGGACGGTCTGGCCGGGCTGCGGCTTGGGCCCCTGGCCTTCGCGCTCCACAATGTAGTGCAGGCCCGACTCGGTCACCTCGGTCTGGAGATTATTTTCTTTGGCATAGGCCGCGATGAGGCTGTCGTCAATGGCCACGTGGGCTTGCCGCTCTTGCATGGCGACGGCTTGTTGTTCTTCCATCATGCGTTGTTGTTCGGCCATAGCCGTTTCCTGGTCCTGAATATTAATTAACTTGACTGAGAAGGACAGCTTGGAGCCTTCCTTGATGAAATCGGGGCGCACGCCGCCGGCAAAGAGCGAGTCGCCCGCCACGTAGAAGGTGGCGCTGTCGCCCTTGCGCATCATGGCCAGC
Organism: Catalimonadaceae bacterium; assembly: GCA_036734065.1. Classification (GTDB taxonomy): domain Bacteria; phylum Bacteroidota; class Bacteroidia; order Cytophagales; family Flexibacteraceae; genus DAIMZG01. The sequence continues at coordinate 21,718 of DAIMZG010000011.1, read as the reverse complement.
CCTTCTTCGAGCGATCCCTGAAACTGCGGTTCGCTGAGGGGAAACATGATGGGCGTCGGCTCTTCGTGCGTATCGCGCAGCACCGAGTCGCTTTCGGTTTTCATGATGAATTGCAGGGTGAGCACGTCGCCCAGGTTGGCCCGGGTAGTGTCGTCGCCCCGTTGGTGAAAGACGTATTCCAGGCCGCTGGGCGTGGTTTCCCGCTTGCCTTCGGTGGAGGTGGAAGACTGACAGGCAGTGAAGACGATGGCTGAAAAAGCCATTCCCGACAAGGCGTATTTATACATAAGAGAAGGGTGATTGTTAAAAACTTTGGAGCAGTTCCTGACGCTGTTGGGTCAGGGCCTGGATGAATTTTTCGACCGTGGCGTCTAGGCTCAGCGTGGATTTGCCGCCAGCCGCATTTTTGTGCCCACCACCCTCGAAGTGCTGGCGGGCGAATTTATTTACTGAAAAAGAGCCTACGGAGCGAAAAGAGATTTTGATCAGGTCGCCACTGTCAATGAAGACAGCGCCCACCACGATGTTTTCGATGGAAAGGGCGTAGTTGACAAAGCCCTCCGTGTCGCCCGTTACGTGCTGAAAATGCGTCATTTCGGCTTGGGTGATGGCGATGTAGGCCGTCCGGTATTCGGGCAGAATCGTGAGTTTCTTGTAGAGCACGTAGCCCAGGAAGCGCAGCCGATTGGCCGAGTAGTTGTCGTAGATCAGCTTTTGGATGTGCGAAACGGCGATGCCCTTTTCGATCAGGTCGGCCACGATCAGGTGTACCTTCGAGGAGGTGCTCGGATGACGGAAAGACCCCGTGTCGGTGAGGAGCCCCGCGTAGAGACATTCGGCAATGGCCTTGTCAATTTTGTCGGCTTCGCCCATCTCGGAGAGCAGCCGGAACACCAATTCGCAGGTGGCGGCCGCCTTGGTATCCGAGTACATAAAATCGGCGAAGCGCTCGGGCTCGAGGTGGTGATCCACCATCACCTTGTAGGCTTTTGCGTCCCGGATCATCGGCTCGAGGTCGCCGGCCCGGCCGGGGCTGGAAAAGTCGAGGCAAATCAGCATTTGGGCCGTGGCCATCAGTTGGGCCGCCTCGGCGTGGGTGTCTTCGCCGTACACCAGCACGTGCTCTTGCCCTGTCATCCACTCCAGAAAGCGCGGATAGTCGGAAGGAACAATCACCCGTACGTTGTGTTTGTACTTTTTTAGGTAATTGGCCATCGCCAACGAGGAGCCCAGTGCGTCGGCATCGGGCTTGTAGTGGGTGGTGATAACGACTTGCTGCGGCGTAGTGAACTTCTGGCGAAGTGCTTCTAAATTTTGCATTTTTTCTTGCAAAGGCCAGTAACCAGGCTGGACGCGTAAGCGGCAAAATTGATAAATTATTCCCACGAAAACAATCTGAACGGGCAGCCCCTCCGCCAGCCTCGCCAACGGCCACCCACCGGGGTACGTACACCGGACCAACGTATGCACTATTCAAAGATGTCTGTAGATACCCGTCCGCCCGTTTTCTTGTCCGCCGAATGGCGTCATTTGCTTATGGCCAGCTACGCCGTGCCACCCGCCCTGCTGCTGCCCCACGTGCCCCCCGGCACCGAACTGGATATCTTTGAGGGGAAAGCGTTGGCGAGCGTGATTGGCTTTCGCTTCTTGCGCACGCGCCTGCTGGGCGTGGGCGTGCCGTTTCACCGCGACTTCGAGGAGGTCAACCTGCGCTTTTACGTGCGCTACCGGGGGCCCGAGGGCTGGCGCCGGGGGGCGGTGTTCCTCAGCGAGATTGTGCCGCGCCCGGCCATCGCCTGGGTGGCCAACACGCTTTATCAGGAGTCGTACCGAACTTTGCCCACGCGGTACTGGCAGCATCCCGCACCGGAAGGCACTGCGTGGGGCTACGCCTGGAAGTTGGGCCCGCAGTGGAACCGAATGGAAGGCACGGCCGTCGGCGCGCCGCAGCCGCTGCGGCCCGGCTCGCCCGAAGCGTTCATTGCCGAGCACTATTGGGGCTACGGTCGGGTACAGTGGCCCTGGCATCGCCAGCCCCGCACCCTCGAATACGCCGTCGAGCATCCGTCGTGGCGCGTGCAGCCGGTGCGCGATTTCCGGCTGGCGGGCGACCTACCTGCGCTTTACGGCGCCTTTGCGCCCTACCTGGAGGGCACGCCCGACAACGTGTTTCTGGCCGAAGGTTCGCCCGTGGTGGTGCGGTTTCACCGGTTGCTGCCCGCATCGAGCGGCTCGGCCGAACTGGGCGGTGTGGAGGGAGCTGGCAATTTTTTGGGAATGAGCACCCGATCCACCACGTGAATGAGGCCATTGCTGGCCGCCACGTCGGTGCGCACCAGCGCCGCACCGCCGACGGTGGGCTGCCCCGATTTTTTGCCCACGCGGAGCGATTCACCCGTTTCGGCCGACAATTCCTGGGTCTGGGCCAGTTGCCGCGACGAGTAGCTGCCCTTTACGACGTGTTGCTGCAATATCTGTAGCAGTTGCGCCCGGTTTTCGAGGCGGAAAAGGTCGTCGCGCTCTTTTTTAGACAATTTCTCGAAAGCGGCATTGGTAGGCGCAAAGATGGTGTAGGGCCCCGTTTCGCTGAGGACGGTGGCCAGCCCGCTTTGGTGCAACGCCTTGGCCAGCAGGCTGAAGTCGGGCATGGCATCGGCCATTTCGACGATGGTGAGTTGGCCCTTGTGTTGGCGCAGGGCGCGTTCGGCCAAGGCGCGTTGCGATTCGGGGTCGGGTTGCTGGGCGCAGAGCGTATGGCCGAGCGAAAGGCTCAGGCCGAGCCCACAGGCGAGAATGGTCTTTAGCATGGGCATAAGTTGGGGAGTTTTGGCGGTATTCGCAAAAACAAACCCGGCCACCACGTGCCCGGGGGGTGCTCGTAACTTTTCGGCGAAGGAAAAGTTTTTAGGTGTAACATCGCTATCCGCCGTCGGCCGACGGCGGTGCTTCATCCCGACGCTGACTATGCAAGTTGTTCCTTACCAAGAAAAAAAGACCACTAAAAAGGCCCAGGTAGCCGAAATGTTCAACAACATTTCGGGCCGCTACGATTTTCTCAACCACGTCCTGAGTTTTGGCATTGACCACTACTGGCGCTGGCGGGCCGTCAACCTGTTGCGCAAACACCGCCCGCGCCGCATCCTCGACATTGCCACCGGCACGGGCGATTTTGCTTTGGCGGCTATGCGCCTGCAGCCCGAAAAAATTATCGGCGTGGACATCTCGACGGGTATGCTGACGCACGGGCGCCGCAAGATGGCCAAGCGCCAGTTGGAGGACAAAATCGAACTGCGCGAGGGCGACTCCGAGCAACTGGAATTTGAAAGTCATTACTTCGACGCGGTCATCGTTTCGTTTGGGGTGCGCAACTTCGAGAACTTGGAAAGGGGCCTGGCCGATATGTACCGCGTGGTGCGCCCGGGCGGGGCAGTCGTGATCCTGGAGTTTTCCAAGCCGCGCCGTTTTCCGGTCAAGCAAGTGTACCAGTTCTATTTTCGGTACGTGCTGCCCACGGTGGGGCGGTGGGTATCGGGCGACGGGGCGGCCTACCGCTATTTGCCCGCTTCGGTACAGCAATTCCCCGAAGGCGAGGTATTCCTAGAGATCCTGAACCGGACGGGCTTTGTGGCCACGCGCGCCATTCCGCTGACGTTTGGCATCAGTTCGATCTACTACGCCGAAAAGCCCGCCGTAGTGTAGGGTGCAATTTCGTATCCGAGCCAGCGTTAAAAACGTCATAAACGATCTCGGGCAACGGCCCGATGAAACATTTCGAAGAAATGTCTATCCCACAACGGGATTGCCCGCGGCCATCACGGCGATGCGCGCGGTTTTCATAACTTCGGGCTTTCGTTTTGTACGTTCCTGCTGACCCTAACTACACCTTTGCCGATCCGCGTGATGCTTGTACGCTTCCCTTTTTTCGGCCGCCTGAGCGGTAGCCTCATTGTCCTTTTGTGGGCACTGTTTTCCGTTACGCGTCTGCATGCGCAGGAGGTGCGCATCCTCAAGCCGGGCGATAACTTGCCGCGCTACGACGAGCGGAAGATTCACTACGGCTTTTTTCTGGGCCTGAACCACTCGCGCTTTGCCGTGCAGCGCTCCAACTACTTTGCCAACCAGCAGCAACCCGATTTCCGGCAAGAGGTCGGCCAACGTGACCCTATTCGTACCATCAACGGCGACGGGGGTGTGGGTTTCAACGTAGGGTTTGTGCTCAATCTGCGACTGGCCGATCACTTCGATCTGCGCCTCACACCGGGCGTGGCTTTCTACCAGCGCAATGTCTCGTTCCAACTGCCCCGCGATTCGTCCATCAGCCAGATGGCGGGCGAAACGTTCAGTTTTTTGGAAGTCCCCCTGCTGGTCAAATTCAAATCACTGCGACGCAACAACATGCGGATGTACATGGTGGCGGGCATCAAGCCTTCGTACGAAGTGGGCGGACGGCGCAGCCAGACCAACGAAGACCTGATCCGCAGTGGCTTCACCGACGTGGCCTTCGAGTACGGCTTTGGGTTTGATTTTTACTATCCCATGTTCAAGTTTGCGCCCGAAATACGCTTCTCGCACGGCTTGTCCAACATGCTCGATAGCAACATTCCCGGCACGCGCCACTTGCCCTATACCCGCAGCATCTCGCGGCTGTACACGCATACGGTCACGCTGTACCTGCATTTTGAGTAGATCTGCCCCCGCGCTGGGCGGGCACGGCCAGCTCTGAGCGCCTTTGGGCCCACAGCAAGCGCGTGCCGAAGGCGGCTAGAGGTGCTGGCGGATATCGGCCAGGATGCGATCGGCCCCTTGGGCCAGCAACGACTCGGCCAGGGCGTGGCCCATGGCGGGTCCTTGCGCGGGCGTGCCTCGTTGGTTGCCCTCTACGATGTCTTTGCCGTCGAGGCTGATGACGCCCCCCGTCAGGTACAGGTGGTCATCTTCCCAGGTGGCCAGCCCAAACACGGGGATGCTGCAACCCCCTTGCAAAGTTTTCAGGAAGGCCCGTTCGGCCCGCAGGCACGCCTCCGTTGGGCTGTGGTTGGTCAACTCGCGTATCAGCCGCCGTTTGGTCGAATCGAGCGTCCGGGAGGTTTCGAGGGCGATGCTGCCCTGGCCAACGGGCGGCGTGAAGCGGTCGAGGGGCAGGTGCGCCACGATGTGCTCGTCCATCTGCATGCGGTGTACACCGGCGTAGGCCAGAATGAGGCCGTCGCTTTCGCCGTCGGCCAGTTTGCGCATGCGGGTTTGCAGGTTGCCGCGGGCTTCGATCATCCGCACGTGCGGGTAGAACCGCTTGAGCATGGCCCGTCGCCGCGTCGAAGAAGTGCCGATCAGGATGGGGTGTGTGGGGTTGTCGAGCGAAAGATCGGCGTTGTAGCTGATGAGCACGTCGTGGGCCGCTTCGCGCTCGGTGAAGGCGATGATCTCCAGGTCGTCGGGCAGGGTGGAGGGCAAATCTTTGGCGCTGTGTACGGCCACGTCAATTTCTTTCTCGCGCAGTTGCGTCTCGAGCTCTTCGGTGAATACCCCTTTGCTGCCAATTTTGGCAATGGAGACGTCGAGCAGCTTGTCGCCGCGCGTTTCAATTTCTACGATTTCGGAGGCGATACCCCCGTGGCGTAGTTTGTCCGCTACGTAGTGCGCCTGCCAAAGGGCCAAGCGGCTGCCCCGGGTTCCGATTCGGATTGTTTGCATAGCCAAAAAACTTTACGCAAAACTATAAGGCTGGGGGAGTTATCCTACTCCGGCCGTTGCCAAACAAAAGCTCCCTGCGTATTTACGTCGTAGTAAGGCCACTGGTAGGCTTGGGCTTGGGCCTGCCAGCGGCTGGCCTGCTTCCGGCTGAGGGCCGTGGTCAGCACGACGCGGTCGGGCCGAAAAAACTGATTTGCCCGCTCAACCGTGGCGGGCGAGCCGTCGCGCACTACCAACAACTGGGCAGCAAGCGGGGCGGAGGGCGGTTGGGCGGGTAGGGGGCCGTCGAGCAAGACGATCCGCTGGCCGCGCCACACAAAGGCCTGGCAGTCCGGCCAGGGCGCCCATACCCACGGGGGACGTTGGTCGTCGCCGTGCCAGTAGAGCGTTAGGGCCCAGTGCACCAGGCTGTTGCCCACGGCAAATTGCGCATGTTCCGGTTGGGCAGCTAGGGCCGTGTCGGTTAGCAGGTGCAGTTGGTGCCCGGCTTGCACGCCCACGGGTGCGTGGTAGGGCAGGCTGTACACCACCAGCCGCGCGGCTTGCCCGCTTTGCCAGTACGCGTAGGCACGGTGCGCCCCCCAACCTACGAAGAGCACAGTAGCCACTGCCAGCCAAGTACGTCGCCGATAGTGGATACAGATCAATACGGCCGCCAGCCCGGCGTACAGGGTCAGGGCCTCGGGCGCTGCCAGGTAGAAGGAGCGCCCGGTGGTGGCGCCCGGCAGGTGGGCCACCGTGTACATGGCTCCGTTGAGGAGCTTCACCAGCCCCGTATAGAGCGGGCCCAGGACGGCCATCACCTCCGGCACGGGCCACAGACCGACCACCAGCAGCAACAAGCCACCGGTCAGCACCAAAAAAGCCCCCGGAATGGCTACCAGGTTCGACAACCAGAAATACACCGGAAAAGCGTAAAAGTAGTGCAGACTCAAAGGCGTAGTGGCCAGTTGGGCCGCTACTGATACGCACGTCAGTTCCCAAGCCCACCGTACCACCCGGTGCCGGGGTTGCCACCGGCTGGCCAGACGGGGTTGTAGGTAGACAATGCCCAATACGGCAGCGTACGAAAGCTGAAAGCCCACGCTAAACAACAGATTGGGGTTGATGAGCAGCAACAGAAAAGCCGATAGGGCTAGGGTATTGTAGATCTGCGTTGGGCGGTGCAGGGCCTGGGCGATGGCCACCACCGAAAACATGGTGGTGGCTCGCAGCACCGAAGGCGAAAGACCCGTTACGAGGGCATAGCCCCAGAGCACTACTAGCAGCACCACCAGCCGGAGCCCACGCCGTCGGGGGTGGCGCCCCAGCAAGGCGGCCACTATGAAGTAAAGAATGCCCACATGCAGCCCCGAAACGGCCAGAATGTGGGTGGCACCGGCCACGGTGTAGTCTTGGCGGGTAGTCGGATCGAGTTCGTCGCGGGCACCCAGCACGAGGGCGGAGGCAATGCCGAAGGCGGCCTGATCGCGCACGTACGTCCGGAACGTTTCGATGCTGTAGCGACGGATGTCTTCGGCCCAGACCTGCACCCATGAAGCAGGTGCGTAGCCCACCACCCGGAAGGCAGCAGGCCGATGGCGATGGTAAATATGCTGGTGGGCCAGGTATTGCCGATAGTCAAACTCGCTCGGATTGCGGGGCGGGGTAGGGCGTTTGGGTTGGCCTTCCACCAGCAGACGGGTGCCGTAGCGCAGGGTACGGGCCGAGTCTGGTGGGGGAAGCCGCAGCAACACCCGGCCCGTGGCCACCCGCCAGCCATCGGCGGTACGTACTCGTTCGAGGTGCAAGACGGCATTGGTACTGCCAGGGTGCGGGCGTACTTCGGCCAGCGTGCCGACGTAGTGCGTGAGCGTATCGGTGCTGTGGACAAGGTGCGTGATTTCACGCCGGGGGTCGCGCCACGCCGCTACGCTGGCGCCGAGGGCCACCAAAGCCCCTGCGACCAGCCCGCCGCGCACCCAGGCCGGTGTTCCTGTGCCGGTACGGTTGGTCAGCGCCAGCGCGAGGGTAGCCAGTCCTGCCAGGCCCATTGTCAGCAAGGGGGCCGGAAAGGCGATGCCTAACCCGAGCCCTACCATCAGGGCCATTACGTAGCGCAAAAAGGGGAAAGGCTGCCAGAACATGCAGAACGAGCTGTACGAATTTTACTCCTCAAATTACTACATTTTCGGAGAATAAAGCACCTGGTCTGCGCCCTCTTAACCCTGATTAAAAGCCGTTGCAAGCTTTCGGGAACTGCGCAATGGGTGCGGGCAGGTGCCTAACCCGCACGGGGCGGTGGCGCCTGAAAACAAAAAAGCCGACCCCAAAACAGGGTCGGCATATTTAACAATTCAACAGCATCCTTTAGGCCTGTTCGGCTTCCACGGCCAGGGTCGGATAGTCGGTGTAGCCCGCTTCGTCGCCGCCGTAGAAGGTGTCAGGATTGGGCTCGTTGAGCTCGGCTTCCTGCGCAAAACGCTCGGGCAGGTCAGGGTTGGCCAGAAACAGGCGGGCGTAGGCCACCAGGTCGGCGTCGTCGTTCTCGACGGCGGCTTGGCCCGAAGCCAGGTCGTAGTTGCCGCAGGTAATGAGCGTGCGCCGGAACATCTGCCGGAAGTGCGCCGCTACGCCTTCCTTGAAGGGCGAGGTCTGGCGGTCTGCTTCCACAAGGTGCAAGTAGAGGGGCTGGAGTCTGTCAAGCTCCCGTACGACGTGGTTGAAGGTGGCCATCGGGTCGGAGTCGGCCATGTCGTTGAAGGTGCCGCCCGGCGAAAGGCGTACGCCTACGCGGTCGCGGCCCAGCACGCCGATCACATTTTTGGTTACTTCTAACAACAGGCGGGCACGGTTAGCAACCGAGCCGCCGTATTCGTCGGTGCGCTGGTTGGCATTGTCCTGCAAAAACTGGTCGAGCAGGTAACCGTTGGCCGCGTGGATTTCGACGCCGTCGAAGCCGGCGGCCTTGGCCATTTCGGTGGCGCGGATGTAGTCTTGGATGATGCCCGGGATTTCTTCGCGCCTCAGGGCGCGGGGCGTTACGAAGTCCTTAAAGCCTTCGTGGGTGAAGGCTTGTCCCTCCGGACGAATGGCCGAAGGGCCCACGGGGAGCTCGCCATTATGGAAATCAGGGTGCGAGATGCGTCCTACGTGCCAGAGCTGGAGGAAGATCAACCCTTCCTGGGCGTGCACGCGGTCGGTCACTTTTTTCCAACCGGCTACTTGTGCATCCGTGTGGATACCGGGCGTGTTTGGATAGCCCACGCCCTGCGCCGAAATTTGCGTTGCTTCGGAAATGATGAATCCCGCCGAGGCCCGTTGGGCATAATAGGTGGCATTCAGGTCGGTAGGGACATTGCCCTCGCCCGCGCGGTTGCGGGTCATGGGTGCCATAATTATCCGATTGCGTACCGGGAAGGGACCCATCTGATAATAAGACATTAATTCGCTAGCTTTTGTCATGGTGTGGCTGCGTACTTATACGATTAGATATTAGATTAACAACGGCTGTTTTGCTACGATGTTGGAAAAAACAAGTCATTTTAACGAATTAATTTTGTGCTTTCGTAAAAAAACATGACCAAAGACTTCGATGGCAAAGCAGCAACGCGCCTTATTTAGACGCCATTCTGACAAAATTACGGATTTGTAGTATCCGTGCGACCGAAAAGACTAAAAATATTTAAATTTTTTTAGTTGCCTTTTGGATTGTTGGAACCTTCGGGCTGCCGAATCCAAATAGCGGAGGGGCAATCTATTCATCGCTTTCGTCGAAAACCCTTAGCTTTAGCGGCTTATCTCACGTGCGCTATGCCCCTGATTACCAACGATGCCGTCGTGCTTGGCCTGCTTATTTCGGTGCTGGCCCTGGTGTTTGCCACCGAGCGGATGGCTTTTTTTCGGCCGTTCTACCGCTACGTGCCCGCCTTGTTGCTTTGCTACTTTGTGCCTTCGCTGCTCAATACGTTTGGCCTCATTTCGGGTGAGCAGTCCCAACTTTATCCTGTGGCCTCGCGCTATTTGCTGCCCGCCAGCCTGGTTTTGCTTACCCTGAGCATTGATCTGCCCGGCGTGCGGCGGCTGGGCCCCAAGGCCCTCATCATGTTTTTGGCCGGTACGCTGGGCATCGTGCTGGGCGGGCCGCTGGCCATCCTGATCTTCTCGGCGGTGGCCCCGTCGGTGGTGGGCGGGGTGGGGCCCGAGGCTACTTGGCGTGGCCTGGCCACCATCGCCGGTAGCTGGATTGGCGGCGGTGCCAACCAGACGGCCATGAAAGAGGTGTTTGGCGCCAGCGACGCCCTTTTCTCGGCCATGATCGCCGTGGACGTGTTGGTGGCCAATTTCTGGATGGCCTTTCTGCTCTACGGCGCGGGCATGGCCGACCGCGTAGATCGCTGGTTTGGGGCTGACAGTTCGGCCATCCACGACTTGCAGCGGCGCGTGGCCGACTACCAGGCGCGGACCGCCCGCATCGCGGGGCTGGCCGATCTGATGCTGATTGGCGCCGCGGGTTTCGGGGTGACGGCCCTGGCCCACTTAGGGGCCGATACCATCGCGCCGTGGATTGCCCGTACGGCACCCCAGTTGGCCGACTACAGCCTGACGTCAGGGTTTTTCTGGCTGATTTTGCTGGCCACCACGGGCGGGTTGCTGCTCTCGTTTACACCCGCCCGCCAACTGGAAGGGGTGGGCGCGTCGCGTATCGGCAGCCTGCTGCTCTACGTGCTGGTGGCCACCATCGGGATGAAAATGGATATTACGGCCACGCTGCGCCAGCCCGGCCTGTTTTTGGTGGGCCTGCTCTGGATGCTGCTGCACGTGCTGATCTTGTTGGGAGTGGGCAAGTTGATCCGGGCGCCGTTTTTCTTTACGGCCGTGGGCAGTCAGGCCAACGTGGGGGGCGCGGCCTCGGCGCCCATCGTGGCGTCGGCGTTCCATCCCGCCCTGGCACCGGTCGGGGTGATGCTGGCCGTGCTGGGCTACGCGCTGGGCACGTACGCGGCCTATTTCTGCGCCCTGCTGATGCAGGCCGCCAGCGAGCAAGTCCTCGCTACTTAGCGACCTTGGCCACGGGCTCGAAGTCCATAAACATGCGGCTGGGCTGCACGTCTTCGTTGTCGTGGTATTTGCGGTTGTCGTACGGCTCGTAGTCTCCCTGTAAGTCGCAAAAATATACCTGACAGATTTCGACGCCGGCGTAGATACGGACGGGCTTGATGCAGGCGATCTCCAACGTCCAGGAGCCACTGGCACCCACGTGGCCCAGCCCCGCCGTAATATGTACCTGAATGCCCAGCCGCCCCACCGAAGAGCGGCCTTCGAGCATGGGCACGTGCCGCAAGGCGCGGGTCACCTCGACGGTGCGGCCCAGGTACAGTTCGCCGGGCTGGAGCACCAGCCCTTCGGCGGGAATGCGCAGCCGCTGGTAGGGGTTGTCGCGCTTCATGTCGAGTTCGGCCTCTTCGTACACCAGCAGGTCTTCGTGCAGGCGCAAATTGTAGCTATTGGGATTGAGCCGCTGCGGATCGAAGGGCTCAATGTGGATGTCAACGCCCAGGCGCCGCTCAATTTCTTTTCCGGATAAAATCATATAGTTGCTCTGAACGCGCTGGCAGACGGAGGCAAGGCAATACGCAGGCGTCGTGTTTGCTTCTTATCTGCAAGGTTGTCTTTTGTAAAAAGAATCACTGTTCAAAAAGGGCTAGAAAAACCCGGATACGAGCGATTTTGTTCATTGTACTAAAAACAGCTACGTATTTTTCTTCATTCGAGAAAAGAGATGGCGGGTTCGTTCCGCAAAACCAGTGCTTATGTTATTCCCTTCCGCGGGCCGTCTGCCCGATCGGCTCGATTTCGATTTCTATATTTCCTCGCTCGAGGACTACAAGGTAGTGCGCATTTATATCAATGACATTGACTTGCTCGACTGGCTGCAACGGCTAGAGCAGCCGCTGGCCCTGCGCGATGGCACGCCCCACTTGGCCGGGGCCTACGAGGGGCTGCCGCCGCTGTGTTTGCTGCCACCCGCGCGGCATCTCTACGGCGAGGCGTTGCCTGCCTACACGCACGGCCGCCGGGTGAGTCTGCTGGAATACGTCTGGTCGGGCGTGCCCGGCGAGTGGACTTTTGCAGCGGAGATTGAAGTAGGCACTGCCTGGGTGCGCTGGCACAACTTCGGACAGGTGCGCCGCGATGGCAGTCCGGGCCAGCCCCGGTGGTCCTATGCCGAGATGGGCGAATGCTGGTTCGAACGCGCCGCCTACGACGCGGCCCTGCACCGAGCAGCAGCCCGGGCCTACGCCTGAGCCATGAAGACGCACGGCCGTGCGGGGAGGAGACGCACGGCGGTGCGGGGAGGAGACGCAC